>JBDTCS010000036.1:0-3319 GCA_039923455.1 Kapaibacterium sp. (SeqCode)
GCATCATACAGGCGGAACATTCCAAGATAGGGACCGCTCGGCCAGTTCGAGACTGGGGGGATTCCGGGTGGAGTACCGGGTATATTCAATTGTCGCATTCCTCCAAACATCGGCTCGATGCCGCTCGGTGCCCCGACCGTCGTTACAGTTGGAAAGCCAAATTCATCGTACCGCATTAGCTCCGTAAGTGTGCCGGTGTTGTCAAGCGTAGCGATCAGATTCTGACGAATATCGAATAGATGCCAGAACATCCCAGCCGGAGTAGTGGTCGCGATGCGACCGAGCATCGGATGATTCGTGTATTGACGATCGACAATCCCACCAACCGTCTCCTGCACAAGCTCCGATCCAAAATAATTCAGCTCGCGTGGAGGGTTCACACCATCGTTCAAGACCGAAGGACGACCGAGTGCATCATAGGTGATCTCCAGTGTCTGCGGACCGAACTGATCCGAGATCTTCACGATACGCCCAAGTGCATCAACGTCATAGGTGCGTGTTCCATCCTGAGTCTAGGTGCTACCGTCCGGAGAGTAGTTGAATGCTTCGAGTTTAGAACCGCTATCCACGCTACTTAAAATCGGTGTGTCAAATTACTTGCGCGGCACTCTCGCTATCCGCTTACTCCGGGAATTCTGCGTTCGAAAAAACATTCTGGACATCCTCGTTATCTTCGAGAACATCGAGCAACTTTGTTACTTTGTCCACGTCGAGTGGGGCGACTGCGACTAAATTGTCTGGCACAAGTCCGAGCTTTGCTTCTTCGATGTGCAGACCGGCTGCGCTTACTGCATCGCGTACTTTGTCGAAAGATTCAGGAGTGGTGCGAATCTCGAAATAATCTTCGTCCTCCGTCTTGACATCGTCCGCACCAGCGTCAAGCGCAAGCATGAGTAGTGCATCTTCGTCATTGCCTTCCTTCGGAACAATGATCACGCCGCGTTTGGAGAACATCCAGGAGACCGAACCCGTCTCTGCAAGATTTCCGCCGTACTTGGAAAGTATGTGACGCACTTCGCCGACGGTTCTGTTCTTATTATCGGTCGCGGTTTCGACAATTATCGCAACGCCACCGGGAGCATAGACTTCGTAGGTGAGTTCATCGAGCGCTTGTCCGCCATCGAGTCCGGCACCACGAGCGATCGCGCGAGTAATGTTGTCAAGCGGCATCGAGTTGCGCTTTGCGGTTTCGATGGCAAAGCGCAATCGTGGATTGCCATCCGGATCAGCTCCACCGATACGCGCAGAAATCTGAATTTCCTTGATGAAGCGCGTAAACATTTTTCCGCGCTTGCCATCGGTGATTGCCTTCTTACGCTTTATCTGCGACCACTTCGAATGCCCGCTCATGAGACGAAAAACTTGTAATGTGAAAAAACTATTCCAAGTGTACGATTACCGAAAATCGCGTACGACCAACTGCGGTGTGATGCGTCCGTTGTACTCATTCTCTTCGAGTGCATAGATCATCTCGACGTTATGTCGAAGCTTTCCTGTTGTGTCCAGCAGTTCTTTAATACGTTCACCGAGTCCGAAGCCGATCGCTTCTACCGTACCACCACCAAGTGTGAAGGGGACAGTATTTGCAACGCGACCCTTGCCGTTCAAATTGTGATTGTACACAAGGGGAGTAGCCGAGCGAACCTGAAACTTCAGATGCGTTGTCACCTTTCCAACCGTGCGGGGCATTCCAACGACTTCGACGTTTTTCGAATAAAAGAATGGACGTGTGTTGTCAGGGCCGTATGGTGCGAACTGTCGAATGATCGCGAAGAACTTTGGTGTCAGATCATTCAAGTCGATGATCGAACTGATCTCAATCTCAGGTACCAACATTTCCTCGGAGATCATCTCACGCGCGACCTTATTGATTGCAAATCGGAATTCCGGAACACGTGTCGTATCGATTGATACACCTGCAGCGTACTTATGACCTCCGAATGTGAGCAGCTTATCCTCGCAACGCTTGAGCGCGGAATGAATATCAAATCCCGTGATCGACCGTGCACTTCCTTTTGCGACACCATCGATCGTGGTAAGAAGCACAACCGGCAAGTGATATCGTTCAACCAGCCTCGAAGCAACGATCCCGATTACACCTGCATGCCATTCCGAATGGTGAAGCACGATAATCTTATCTTCGACTCGGTTGAGAACTTCATCGACCATGTAGCACGCTTCGAAAAACGCTTCTTCGTCGATCTTCCGTCGATCGCTATTGACAAGTTCCAGCTCGGTCGCAGCTTCGGCAGCTTCCTGATCGGATTTCGACATCATCAGCCGAACAGCCCTTCCGCCGTCACCCAATCTTCCGGCAGCATTGATTCGCGGTGCGAGACCGAAGACGACCTGATTCGTCCCAAGCTTACCTTCCTTCAAGTGAGCCGCATTGATGAGCGCCTTGAGGCCCGGGCGGGGATTATCGTTGAGAAGCTTGAGTCCTGCGGAAGTCAGAATGCGATTCTCGCCTTTGAGCGATACAATATCGGCTGAACTTGCCAACGCGACAAAATCGAGGTACTCTTTGTAACGCTCTGTCTCACCGAATTCACCCGATAGCGCTTGGATGAGTTTTAGCCCAACGCCACATCCGCAAAGATGCTTGTTCGGGTACGAACAGCCCGGCTTGATAGGGTTGATGATCGCGTAGGCGACCGGGAGTGTATCGGTCGGTTCGTGGTGATCGCAGATGATGATCTCGACTCCGCGCGAAAGCGCATAGGCGACAGCATCGATCGCGGTGATGCCGCAATCAATACTGATGATCAGACCTGGAGGACCTTCCGGTGCGAGAATGCAACGGTCGAGTCCGGCCACGGAAAGACCGTACCCTTCGGTAAATCGGTCGGGAATATGATAGGTGACGCAGGCGCCGATCGACTCCAGAAACATCGTGAGCATCGCGGTGCTCGTCGTGCCATCTACATCGTAGTCGCCATAGATCGTGATGCGCTCTTTCGCATCGATAGCTGTGCGTATACGCGCAACAGCCCGATCCATGTCGTCGAGAAGATGCGGGTCGAACAATTGATCGAGGCTTGGGCGAAAATAATCGCGAGCTTCTTCAAATGTACGTATCCCGCGATCAACGAGAATAGATGCTATAGTTTCCGGAACATTGATCGCTTCACTTAACCTGCGTACGTCCTCGAGTGTATCCGTCTTCTCAGACGGAAAACGCCAGCGGTAGCGCACTTATAACCTTTCGGTTCAAGGAAATTCGAGATCACTTCAAAACCTGAGAATCGAGAATAAGGGAAAACTCCTGTGTTTGCAGCCAATTCTTCAATTCCAGTTTCAAATTCTCGCTATTCCTGTG
>JBDTCS010000037.1:0-7351 GCA_039923455.1 Kapaibacterium sp. (SeqCode)
AAAGTAAAATGTAGAGTCTGTTTTGACCTTCGAATTTTTGCGTTGTTCCTGTTTGAAATATTGAATCACGCGTGAACCAAATGGCTCTAAGTAGGGGAACGTGATCGTGCCCGTATGTTCATCGAGGACAGGAATTCCTGGGCCATTATCGAACAACCCATCTGGCGACTGATCCGCCGGCTGTGAGTTATTCTGCCGATCAAGTCCGAGCGCGGAGATCACCTTCTCCGAGCCGGATGCCGACCGGACCAGTTCTGTTTGTGAACCTGTTGGCTGCGTAAATAGAATTCGAGCACTGAAATCTGCGCGACTGAATCCAGCACCACCGACGTAATACGAGTTCTTCAGAATGTTTCGCCAAGCTGCATAACCCGGAGATTGAAAGACGAGCTTTGGCTTTACCATCTTAAGTATAAGCGGTGAACCGGCTTCGTTTGCTTTCTCGCCATATTGATGTTGCTTATTGCTATAGCTTACGGCAATAATATCCTGGTCGTTCGGCTCCTGTGATAGAGAGAGCACTCCCGTGTTTGGATTAATAGACCATTGCGAGGAATCGAGCTGTAAAAATAATCCGGTTGCGACGAGTGAAGGATCGCCGACTGGCGTTCGAAGCGCCGCAGGATAGCCCGCACCACGCGGCCCCAAATTATACCACGCTATCGCAAGACGACCAGCGGTATTTGTTTGCGGGACTGTGCCTCGCCAAACTTGAATGTCATCTTTGCCGTAGAGTATCGAATCCGTTGGAATGACATTCGGATTTGTACCGGTGGTGGAGTAATACTGCTCGTAATATTTCACGAAGCCAGTATCGACAAAAAACGAATTGCGCTTATAGCTCGCCGGCTGAATGATATGCTCTGTCGCGGTTGCGCTCCCGGCACCTCCGCCAAAACTCTTCGATTGCCGATCACCTTTTTTCTGTGCTACGAGCGAAGTCACGTAGAGCGGTCCGAACCGTGTGACGGCCTTCAGACCAAAGAGCGCCTGCTGCGTACCGATGTATTGCGAAGGCGTATTCATCGAGACGTTTCCGGCCTCGAGCGATTGAATGATCTCGTCCGGAAAACCGGTGTAACCGAGTTTCAATAAATTCTCATACTGAAACGAACGCTCGCTTCCCCAATCTGCCCCGATCTTTAGCTTATCACCGATCGTGCCGTTTGTCGATACATTGATCTCTTGCTTAAAATCAAGGCCGGTTTCTGAACCTGAAAAGAGCGCTCCACTTGTTGCAAGAAATTGATTGTCGCGATAGGCTATATGCACGGCAACATCACCGTTGATGCGCAAATTTATCGAAGGCTTTCCGAAAATCGAGGGCACGATGCTCGGTGGAATCGGGATCGTAATATTGTTATAGCCACCGAGCAGCGAATTCGGATCCGATTTATTGCTCGTATCTATAATGTCATGAACACCTTCGCGGAATGCATTATCGAGTTGATATTGCTGCTGATTTTTAAGATAGTCACTGAACGACATCGTCATCGGAACATCGACATCCGAATTCAAGAACTGGTTACGTATCGTAACGCTACCATCCGGATTAAACTCGACCCTTCTCCGAATCGGCGTTGACAAGAATCCGCCCGACGAAGGCGCAGCAGGTGAAACAGCGGGCGGACGAATATCCGACGACGGCGGAGTTAATACCGTCCGCGGCTTTGTCGTATCGGAAAAACTTGGCGGCAATAGCGACGAAAGAAAACTCGAGACTTTATGCTTCAGCGAATCAAATTGATCACCAAGTTCGCTGTGTGAAGTATCCACAACAATCGAGCTATCCTTCGGCTGTGTACCTTTGGCTGCTTGCTTAGAGCTTTTGCAGGAAGTGATTGAGAAGAGTAGAAATGCTGTGAGGATAAACGGAATCGAACTTGTAAATTGCGCAGTGGTGCTACGAGTAGCTTTTGAGCTACTCGCTTGGCAATTGGCAAATAAGAGACCGGTCTTAACTGGGGTCCTCGTAAACAGCACGCAGCTCCCGTGAGTGATTATCGACAAAAAAGAGACGAGCACCGTGGGAGCGCTCGTTCATTTCGAGCGACATCCTATTCCCAGGGCCTCTGGCCTCCTATGTATTTATGGCTAAATGGGCGCGCCCAAAGATCGAGTTAATACCAGATCAAAGAACTCACCATCGAAACAGTCACAATAGGTCGATAATACTCTCCGTAATTTTTGGAAGTAAACGCTACTTTTGCCTCTAAAAGAGGTCGTTTGGTCACTTAATAACCCCGAATCGAGGATATTGTCGCACTTTCCAACAGGCCACCCGAAGCAGATGTTCCTATTCAATCGGCCTCAAATTGGGCATTTGCCCTATTAATTTTGATCGCCCAATACACTTTTGGTTTCGCGCCCATCGACTTCTAAATCGAGTTCTCAAAAATGCGCGTCAAAATGCAACCTCCAAACTTCTCGGCCCTTCCCGTGTTACTATAGTGTCGTTCGTTAGTATTTGTTTCATTAGGATAGAATTGTGCCTACGGTAATCGAACCCGCGATCTCAAAAACACGATATTCAGGAGGAAGACTCGGCGTCGGGCATTGGTGGAGTAGCTCCAAGCGCTTGTGGATATATATCCTGAAAGCACTGCTGGGCCCATTCACCATGTCGCTCGTCGTGATCATGTTTGTCTTTGTCTTGCAATTCTTGATGCGATTTATTGATCGCATCGTCGGGCGTGGGCTTGGGTTATGGACGATCATCGAGCTCATCGCACTAAATCTTGCATGGATGGTTGTGCTCGCAGTGCCGATGTCGGTGCTTGTTGCATGTGTGATGGCCTTCGGATCGCTGAGTGCGTCGAACGAGATGACTGCCATGAAAGCCTCCGGTGTGAGTTTCGCACGCATGATGTTTCCGGTGATCCTGTTTGGAATAGTGATCGGCTACGGAGACTTGGTGTTTAACAATGATGTGTTGCCGGACGCTAACCATGCGGCTAAAGATCTGATGTCGGATATTCAGCGCAAGAAGCCGACCTTTTCTATCGAGCCGGGACAGTTCTCCGATGACGATGCGATTCCGGGGTATTCGATTCTTGCTCGTAAATCACTACCCAGCACGAGCGAGCTTGAAGATCTCACAATTTATAATCACTCCGAGCCGAACAAGGTGACACTCATGACCGCAAAGCGAGCGAAGGTCTCGTTCACGAGTGATTTCCGAAGTATCATCATGACGATGCACGATGGTGAGGTGCATGAATACTCAAGCCTCGAACCAGCAACCTATCGACGCGGGACGTTTCACGAATACGTCGTGCATATTCCGACGAATGGTTTTGATTTCATGCGACAAGGAGAATCCGAGCGCAGCGACCGCGAACTCTCGGCAGCTGATCTCCTAAAATTCGTGCATGCCCGCGACACCATTCGGATGCGCTTAACGAAATCACTAACCGAGCATCTAATCAGTTTTGCAAAAGATATCGCAAGCCCCAACGCTCCACTACCCGGGTTGAATGCATTAAGTGGTGTGCCCAACGATGCAAAGAGTCAAGTCCGCGCGCAATTTCAAACTAAGTATTCGCAGATCCAAAACGATATTGGGCTTGTGAATAATGCGCAACAGGATATGGATAGCTACATGGTTGAGGTGCATAAGAAATATGCAATTCCGGTCGCATGCATCGTCTTCGTATTGATCGGCGCACCGCTTGGGGCACTTGCGAAGCGGTCAGGTATTGGCGTTGGTGTTGGTATGTCGATCGGCTTCTTTGTGATGTATTGGATATTCCTGATCGGTGGTGAGAAGTTAGCTGATCGAGGAAAGATCACGCCATTTATGGGAATGTGGGGTGGAAATATTCTACTGATTGTGCTCGGTATTTATCTTACTTGGAGAGTCGCAAGCGAGAGCCCGGGACTGAATCTCAAGGCGCTATTCCGCAGGCCGAAGAAAATACAAACAAGCACTTAAGGTGCAAGCAGCTAACGCGAAACTATTAGGCTTTACTCGTTCTTGAATTAGTGCAATAAAATTTGATTCCGAATAATGACGAAACATATTCAGCTTGTATTACTCCTTGCACTCGGTGCAGTGTATCTCGCGGCGTGTTGCGAACCTTCGCCACGAAAGTCGCAGCCGATTGTGATCACAACGACTTACTCCGATTCGTCGGTGTACGATGTATTCCCAACCGGGCTTGGCACCTCTGCTACGGACTCCGGATATTATCCGATCTATCACATCGACGTGAAGAACGGTGGAGTGGAATCCGATACGTTCACTCTCCTATTCAGTAGACAAGGTCTCGGCTTTAGCATCAGTCAATTTGTCCCTTCGGGTCAGACGGTGACTTTTAAAACACCCGGACCGATCAAGGATACAGCAGACATTACTGCTCAAGATATCTATCGCACGTTTTTTGTTCGATCGACTGATAGCATTAATATCAAGGTCATGCGGCCAACGCTTGCCGTTCGGTATGGCGGTGTTTACAACGGGCCCGAAGGTTGTAACAGCGACCCGATCCAGATTCCGATTGATATCGATGCGTTTCGCTAGTTGGTGCTATAAGATTTAAAATGCAAAAGCCCGCTGAAATTTCAGCGGGCTTTTATTTTAGAATCGTTAGCTCAAGTATCCGATTGGATTAGAAGCGGAAGTGAGCAAATGCCTTGTTCGCTTCAGCCATACGGTGCGTATCGTCACGCTTTTTCACGGTTGCACCTTCGCTGTTGCTGGCGGCCATGAACTCGTTGGCAAGACGCTGAGCCATCGACTTCTCACCGCGAGCGCGGCTATAGTTGATCAGCCAGCGAATAGCGAGTGCGGTTTTGCGCTCGATTCGAACTTCTGTCGGAACCTGATACGTCGCACCACCAACGCGGCGTGAGCGAACTTCGATCCGCGGCGATGCATTGTTCATCGCCTTTTTGAATACTTCAATCGGCTCTTGACCGGACTTTTCTTTGATGATATCAAACGCATCATACATGATACGCTGCGCAATGGACTTCTTGCCATCGAGCATCAAAGAATTTACGAACTGCGATACAAGTGTATCACCATACTTAGGGTCTTCGACGCGTGGTCGAAGTACGGAACGACGTTTTCTCATCTTAGTATTACCGAATCACTGACTGTTTGCAAAGAGTTGATCGGATACCTTTACATAAGCAGGGCTTTTCCCGTCAACCACCCTCCCAGCTTTTGCCTCTTGCGATGCATCGGCGGAAGTCCTATTTATAGAGCAGCGTACGAACGCAAATGTTCGGGCACTGCTATCGAAAACAAAAAATTATTTCGGACGCTTCGCGCCGTACTTCGAACGAGCCTGCTTGCGGTTCTGCACACCCTGTGTATCGAGCGTTCCGCGAACGATGTGATAACGTACGCCCGGAAGATCTTTCACTCTTCCACCGCGAATCATGACGATCGAATGCTCTTGTAAGTTGTGTCCTTCGCCTGGAATGTAAGCGGTTACTTCCATGCCACTCGTGAGCTTTACTCTCGCGACTTTGCGAAGTGCAGAGTTCGGCTTCTTTGGGGTTGTGGTGTACACACGTGTGCAAACACCGCGACGCTGTGGGCTATTCTTAAGCGCTGGCGACTTGCTCTTGTACATGAGCTCTTCGCGGCCTAAGCGCACTAACTGGTTAATTGTTGGCATGAGATCGTATTGTTGTGGCTGTGCAATTATTCATGATTTCCGTCCATATCTGCCCGATGCGGTCGGAATTTCTGCGAATCGTAATGTTATTGGGCTTGCTAAAAGAAAGGTTTCGTGTGAGCTTTGCACACTTTATTTTTCCGAAGCAAGCGTCTAACTGTCCACGGCTGATTTGAGTTCTCTACTTGGAGCAAAAGATCATGTACGATATGCCTTTTTAGGCGTTTTTGGGCTTAGAGTACCCATTTGTGCGAATAGTATACATTTTTTGGGAGTTCTTAGAATACTTTTCCAGAAATAGTCGTATATTCGTATCCCAGATGTGCCCTATTGGTACATCTGACTCAATGAACCGATCTCTATAGTATGGGGCGGACGGATTGAGAATCATTCCGGGCGGCAATCTCACCAGGATTAAGGCACGCTCGGGGATGCTTCACAGTATAGTCACCGCTTTTTCATAAACCGTAAAACTAAATATATGATGAAACTACTAAGACGCAGCTTGACCGTTGCAGTTGTCTGTATCTTGTTGTCTGGGCTATCTGGCCAGAACGCCAAGGCTCAGAGCGCTGCCAACCGAATCTCCTTCGGTTTTGATGGAGGCGGCAACAAGTATTATGGTAACTTCAATGATAACCAATTCTGGTTTTCGGGCGATGCGTTCATCCGATGGAACATCCTCGATTTCCTTTCTTTCGTAGCATCCTTCAACTCAGGACAGTTGCGCTACAAGGTTAATGAGGCCAACATTCGCTCGAACCCACTCTACTTTGGTAACTTCGATCCGTCTAATGGACTTGGAGTTGGTCAGGGTTCTTATCCTGATCCGAACGACCCAACAAAGCTTACAAACCCACCAATCGCTCGTGAAGAGATCAACGTGATCCGTCACAACGGTTGGGATTTCATGCTTTCCGTACAGCCCTTCCCTGGCCAGAAGTTCAGCCCGTACTTTATTGGCGGTCTCGAACTTCTCAATTGGGAGCCACGTAACAAAAACCAGTATTTCCCACTTCCAAATAACAATGCTGGAAAGTATTCGAAGAACTCCGTTGGTGAAGTTGCCGGCGTTGGATTCGAAATGTATCTTTCTGATGATGTTACATTTAACGGTCGCGGACTTATCCATTTGACCAACACCGATCACTTGGATGATTACTCGGTCGCAGATTATCCGACACTCAGCAGTGGAAGCAGCGCACAGGACGCGTTCCTCACGTTCGCTGTTGGATTCAGCTATTACATCTTTGGTACACTGGATGCCGATGGTGATGGACTGAGCGATTCCGATGAGAAGAACATCTACCACACCGATCCACACAATCCGGACACCGACGGTGACGGACTTAATGACGGTGAGGAAGTCAAAGTATATCACACCGATCCTCTGAAGGCTGACACCGATGGTGACGGACTTCGTGATGGTGAGGAGATCAAGACCTACAAGACCGATCCACTTAACCCAGACACCGATGGTGATGGATTGAGCGACGGACAAGAAGTGAAGGTCTATCACACCGATCCACACAATCCGGATACCGATGGTGACGGACTGAAGGACGGCGAAGAAGTTAACCAGTTCCACACAGACCCAACGAAGGTGGATTCGGATGGCGACGGTCTCGGTGACGGTGATGAAGTACACAAGTACAACACCAACCCTGTCAACGCAGATACCGACGCTGACGGATTGAGCGACGGTGACGAAGTGATGAAGT
>JBDTCS010000038.1:0-5943 GCA_039923455.1 Kapaibacterium sp. (SeqCode)
GGATTTCTTCATTACGAAAGATCGACACGCGTGTCGATCTTTCGTAATGAAGAAATCCCTGCATAAAGACGAAAGACGCCATAAAAAATGAAGAGCGAACTGAATAGGAGTTTTAGATTGTGATCCAAGCCTCCAAGCGTTTGAGGAAAGATAAGCGAAGTCACCCCCATCACGAGTGAGACGAAACCAAATAGAATATAAATGATGGCTGTGAGATGCATAAAAAATTTCCTAACGCACTAAAATACACGCTCGGGTCAACAAACAAAAAGGCCGAAGAAGGTCGGCAATTCGAACTCTCCGGCCTTCTCGAATATGCACGAATAGCTTATCGGAACTTGAACTTGATCGGAGTCTCGATCCAGACCTTTACGGGCTGACCGCTTTGTGTTGCGGGTGTGAATACTTTGCCCTTCAACTTTTCCAATCCCTCTTTTGCAGCATCATCCAGAATTTTCGAACCGGAGCTCTTGTCAACACGAACTTCGATTATCTCTCCGCCCTTGCCTACCAAAATTCTGACGAGCACGGTACCTTGAAGCTCTGCCTTTCGGGCAATTTCCGGATAACCGACGAGTGCTTGCAAATTCTGAATCGGTTGAGGATCAGATTCGGTTGCGATGAATTCTTCCGGGTCCGGATTTTTTTCTTCAACCACTTTTGCCTCGACGTGCGCAGTACCGGTTCCACTCACAACTGCCGCGACGTTTCCTTCACCACCTTGCACACCTTGAACGGGTAGATTGTTCAGATCGGGCATAACCGCCGTAGGCGCAACTGCATCCGGCACCGGCACAGGGACACCAAAATTTGGACGCTGCACATCGGCCGCAGGTGGTGGAGCCGCGTTGATGGGCGTCTCCACTGGGGCTTCCGAAGTCGACGGAGGTGGGGCAAGATCGGTCAAACTCTTCAACCGGAGCACAGGTATCTTCTTCGTATCTTCTTCGCTGAACCAGGACCAGCCAAGATAGAGAAAGATCAGAAGCAAGTGAATACCAATCGAAATGACGAGGCTATTCGAGAAATATTTCTTGTAGTTCTTCTTGAGATCTATGCCGCCATAGAGCTCCATACCCGGAAGTGTCAGATCGCTTAGTGCCATAATATGCCTCCTTACATTCGTGCGATTCGCGCGATGGATTTTGCGCGAGATCAAAATTAAGCTATCAAAAATATTTACAACGCCCCGACGAGCGCCATATCTTTATCGTCCATTGCGACAAGACTAAATCTTCTCTCGCTTTGTCCGAGTGTGATCTGCGTCATGTTCAGATCGTCGATCATATCTACCAGCGTCTGATACCTTGCCTCACGATCGATCTTAATAAGTGTTGCAAGTTTCGGATTCGCTTTTAGATGTTGACCCAGAATTTTCTTGACATCATCTACGGAGATCTTCGCGGGTGCTTCGTTACCCATGTTCCAAAACACCACTTGATCACGACGCACTCGAAGCGTGAGCAGATTGGATTCCGCCATATCGACAACAATGTTTTTATCCGGCGGCAAGGAAATTTCCATTACCTGCGGAGTCGTCAGTGTCGTTGACAACATGAAAAACGTCAGCAGCAGAAACGCTACGTCCACCATGGGCGTCATGTCCATACGGACGCCCATGCGATGCGCTGCTTTCTTCCCTTTTTTACCCCGGCCTCCGCCGGATTGTACTACTTCAGACATTGTTCGTTCAAGCTCTTAAAACCGTTTCGTCCAAGTTCATCTTTGCTTTGCACAAGTATGATTGCTCTGCAGAAGTGTCTTAACTACCCGTCGTAGTTACCAGATTAAAGCGTGTCGCTCCCCACTTCTGCATTATTCGCATCACATCATCGACGTATCCATAGCTGACGCGCTTATCGGCATTAATGGCATAACGCATCGATGGAGATTGCAATCGTGCCTGATGCACGACGACATCCAATCGTGCCTTATCCACTTGCACTTGCGCTTTCTTTGCAAGATCGGCATCGGCGAGTTGCTGCCCGGTCTTCGGATTTATGATCAGGAGCGGCTTGTAGATCGCCGCACGGTCCATCTCATTCGCGACACCAAAGTACATCAGCGTATCTGGAATCACACCCGGCTGTACCGAGTCAATTCCGATCGTGATGATCGCTATCTTCACGTCTGGAAGCTTCGTCGTATCTGCGAGTGCCGCAGGTAAGCGAATATCCAGTTGCTCATCCGTTTGCGTTTTGAACTTTGCTGTTAACATAAAGAATGTCAAGAGCAGAAATCCTACGTCTACCATGGGCGTCATGTCCAATCGGAATCCATGACGCTTCATTTTCACTTTTGCCATATCAGATATTCCCTATGAATGATCTCTTGGAAAATCCTTCGTTCGAAAAGTGTTTTAAGCTTTGTCGGCTGTTTTGCTAAGGAAGCGCGAGTTGAGTGTCTCAACCAAATTGAGCGATGCTTCATCGATCATGTAGATATAACCGTCGACCTTTGTCGTAAAGAAGTTATAGAAAATGATTGCGATGATAGCACCGAAGATACCGAAGGCCGTATTGATAAGCGCCTCAGCGATACCAACCGAAAGCTGTGTTGCACTTGCCGCACCCTGCTGTTCGCCGAGAGCACGGAAGGCCCTGATCATACCAATAACTGTTCCGAGCAATCCGACCATAGTAGAGATCGAAGCGATTGTCGAAAGGCCCACGAGGTTACGTTCCAAAAGCGGCGTCTCGAGCATCGTTGCCTCTTCGATAGTACGCTTGACCTCGGCGATCTTACGTTCAGCATCGAGGCGGTTCTCATAACGCACTTCTTTGAAGCGCTCAAGCCCGGCGCGAATGATATTCGCAACGGTACCACGCTGTTGATTGCAGCTATCAATCGCAGCATCGATGTTGCCTTCGTCAAGCTGCTTCTCGATCTGAACGAGGAAGCCCTGAAGATCGCGCTTGCCCTTTGCTTTTGCCAAAGAGAAGAAACGCTCGAAGATGAACGTAAACACCATGATCGTGAGTGTCAGCAAGATCGGTACGATCGCTCCACCGGTGTAAATCGTCCCGAGAACATCCTTTGGCTCATGCTTTCCTGCATCCTTGAAATGGGATGCATCTCCAAAGAGGAAAAAGAACATCAACATAGCTGCCGCGAAGGCGCCTACAATAACGATAGTGACAAAAAGCGAATTCTTCTTCATGGACGGTTCAATAAAATGCGTAAATGTCAGTTCAATAAAATCTTAAGACACGTACAATGACTGCTGATTATTGTTATAACAATGATGCCAGACAATAATATCGCGAAAACGAACAAGATTGGCCAGTTTGCCCTTGGGAAACTTTGAATTTCGCAAGGTTGCACTGCCAAATGCAATGTCCTGAGGCGCAATTGCAACGCAATAGAATCAAATTAACTTCCCGGAGTCGAGTATTTCTTCCGCTTTCTCCAGAGCGTTGCGCTATCGATCTTGAGAATTTTGGCTGCCTCTTCAAGGCTGCTCGTATGCGCGACGACGTGTGCGATATAATCGCGCTCGACCTCATCCAGTGATTTCATAGCTCCGACGCCGTCCCCACCCAAAAATCCCAAGTCACCCTCACCACGCCCGCTCCCTTTGGCGATGTGTTCCGGTAAATCGCTGACCTGCATCATGCCCGAATTGCCAGCCAAAATTGTAGCACGCAGCATCGCATTCTCCAACTCGCGAACATTCCCCCTCCAGTCGTAGTGTAGCAGCACGTTGCGAACTTCCGGACCAATTTCGGGGGTAACTTTTCCCGCACTCGCTTGGAGAACGAATCGCTCTGCAAGCGCAAAGACATCTTCCTTGCGAAGCCGAAGCGGTGGAATCAGGAGCCGAACACCGCTCAGTCGATAAAAAAGATCTTCGCGGAAGCTTCCGTTATCTATCGACTCTTCAAGATTCCGATTGGTCGCGGCGATAATTCTTACATCGGAGTATCTCGTCTCATTCTCGCCCACGCGCTGAAACTCCCTCGACTGCAAGAATCGTAAAAGCTTGGCTTGCATCGCCGAGGGCATTTCACCGATCTCGTCTAAAAAGAGTGTGCCACCGTTCGCTGCTTCGAGCCTGCCGATGCGGTCCTTCATTGCACCGGTGAACGAGCCTTTTGTGTGGCCGAAGAGTTCGGATTCGATCAACTCGCTGGAGAGTGCAGCGCAATTGATCTTGATGATCGGCTTATCCGCACGATCGCTTTTCTGATGAATGAAATCTGCAAGCAGCTCTTTTCCAGTCCCCGTTTCACCTTCGATAAGTACAGTAAGTGGTGAGTTTGCAATGCGTTCGGCCATTCTGAGTACGCCGAGATAGGTCGGATTTTCTGTCCAGACCTTTGCCGACTTCTCGACTTCGACACGCAGGTGATGCGACGTAATCACTCGATCGACGAAGCTAACGAGTTGTTCAAGATTAAACGGCTTCTGCAAATAATCATACGCGCCAAGTTTGAGCGCCGAGACCGCCGTCTCGACCGTTCCGTGCGCTGTTATTATGACGATAGTGAGATCGGGGAGCCTGCGATGCAATTCCTGCATGAGCACAAGTCCGTTCATTGGAAACATCATCAGATCGATGAAGGCCACATCATAGCTAACTCCACCTGACAGTGAGATTGCTCGAATGAGATCCTTATCAATTTCCTTCAAAGCCTCTTCGGCTTTTTCGAAACTGTGGACATCATAGCCAACTGATCGAAGACTGATCGTCATCGTCTTGAGAATATTTGGCTCGTCATCGACGAGTAGCAAGCTTCCTTTGTCTGAGATCATGTGGTTTTTACCGCGTCTTGATTTGCAGATTCGAATTCAGCTACGATCAATCGAACTCTGAATGTGCTACCTTTTCCTGGCATGCTCTCGATCTGGACCGATCCTCTGTAACGGGATGTGATCTCCGTAACGATCGCGAGCCCAAGCCCAACGGAGCCGGGAGTGCTGAAATTAGTTGGCTTTACTTGGACGAATTTGTCAAAGATCCTTTTCTGATCTTCCGCAATGATTCCGATACCTGTGTCCGTCACCGAAAGCTCAAGTTCTTCCCGTTCCTTTTCATACGCAACGTGCACTCTAACTTCCCCGCCAGTCGGTGTAAACTTTAGCGCGTTCGATAATAAGTTCGAGACGATCGAAGCAAGATGTTCCGAGGGCATAACCAAGATCAGGTCTTCCGGAGTGCTGAGTCGCAGCTCCACCCCTTTTTCAAGATACATCGGTCTTAGCGAGCGAATAAGCTGTTCGAGAGTTTCTGCAACATCAAGCAATTCGTCGGGAGACTCAGGACGCTGCGATGTGCTTTCGAGACGAGCGAGCGTTAAAAGGTCGCGAATGAGTTTTGCTAATCGTTCAGCATCGCCTTTGGAAGTTGCGATAATATCGCGCTGTTCCGGATTAAGTACACCAAGAATCCCGGCATGCAAAATATCGAGCGCCATCGTCATAGAGGTAAGGGGAGTTCGAAATTCATGCGAGACCTTCGCGATGAAATCCGATTTCAACTTATCCAGCTCCTTGAAGTGCGTAATGTCTGTGAAAAAGACCAGCACGCCGACAATCGGTTGGGCTTCTTCCTGCACGTTGGCGCTTGAAGTAGTCGGTTGTGAAGAAATAATCCGTCCCACGCGAAGTCTAAAATAACGAACGCGTCCTTTGTGAGGGATGCTCACGATCGGTGGATCGATTCGCTCTTCGTTTTTCAAAACATGTGCTGCCTGTTCGAGTGCACGATCGATATCGCGCAGCATGTTCTTATCGCGAAACAACTGTCGCAGTGGCCGCCCGAGTGCTGTTTGTTCTGTGATACCGGTGATCGCTTCTGCGGCATGATTCATCAGCAAAAGTTGTCCGCCGGCGTCGAAGAGCAAGAGCGGATCTTCGATAGATTCGATGATCGCCTCCGATTTTCGCTTTTCCTGAAGTATTTGATTGATATTCATAGCCTCGAATTGCCGGAGCCGCTCC
>JBDTCS010000039.1:0-7878 GCA_039923455.1 Kapaibacterium sp. (SeqCode)
ATATTAAGGCTTTTTAGTCATGATGCACCCGAGACGAGTATCGCGCAAATTCGTTCTATCTGCAAGAAACACAAAGGGAATTGCACGACGTTTGTCACTGTTGAAGGTGCACCGGAATTAGGAATCCGGCGGTATCGACTTCCGGCCGAGTGGTCAGTAGAGCCCACCGATGCACTCATCGGTGATCTCGATAAAGCTTTCGGAAACAACCGAGTATTGTTTAGTCGATAGTCATTTGAATTTTGCAATTGCAAAATTCAACAGTTGAAAAAAAGTGTCACGTTTGGTTCTATGACGCACCGACTGATTGGTGCAGCTTAGAGGTAGTTTAGGAACAAAGATACAGAATACGTTATGGAAAGTGCAACAACAACAGTCAATGCTCCGCTTCATTTGACGGATGCCAGTTTTGAGAAAGATGTGCTGAAGAGCGACAAGCCAGTGCTTGTAGATTTCACAGCAACATGGTGCGGACCTTGCCGCATGATCGCTCCGATCGTCGAAGAGCTTGCCAACACATACGCGGGTAAAGCGGTGATCGGCAAGATGGATGTAGACGAGAATCCTGAGACATCGATGAATTACGGAATTCGCTCGGTGCCTACGCTCTTGATTTTCAAGGGTGGTCAGGTTGTCGATCAGATTATCGGTGCAGTTGGTAAGGACAAGATCGTTGCTAAGCTCGCAGCGCAGTTCTAAGTTTTCGGTTTATTCGTAAACCTTAGAAAAGCCCCGCAATCTTAATTGATTGTGGGGCTTCACTTTGTCCATCAAGTTTTGGGCAACAAAAAGCCCGCCAATATTGGCGGACTTTTGTATATCCGACGAACGATTACTTACTGATCACGATCTTGCGTGTGGCACGTCCCACTGCACCTTCGACGCGCAAGTAGTATACGCCCGGTGCGAGATCCTTCGCATCGATCTTAAGATCATGACGTCCGGCTGAGTAATAGCCACTTGCTACACTCTGTTGCACGCGACCGAGCAAGTCTACCAGCGTTACATTGATTGTACCGCTTGTGGGCAGCTGAAGCTGTGCGTTCGCACTCTTCGTGAATGGATTCGGGCTAACCGAAACCTTGAGGCCGCTCGCTATCGTGAAGCTAGATCCGACAGCCGAGTTCGTGCAATGCACGATGAGTGTATCATAGCAGCTATTTCCATCCGTGTTCAGCGTTTGTATCGCCACGCGGAATGTATCCGAGCTGTGCTGTCCGCTGTAGGAAGCCTTGAAGCCACTCTGTGGAACATTTGGTGGCAGACCTTGTGACGAAGAGTAGGTCACGAATAGCTTGGATGGAGCAATCGTCGTTGTCCAACCAAGAGGAGCGGTTGCTGTATCGTACTTCCAACCGTTCAGCGCAAAGATGGTGATCTTTGTGACTTCGGTACTACGCCTGTTCTGCACCGTGAAATTCTGCGAGCAGGTTGATGCGTTATCCGTTGTGTAAAATGTCGTGTCGCACGAGTTATTAACGGCTGTGCACGTAACGCCGAACTTGTCGCCGCTGATCTTCACAGTCTTGTCATCGTAGGTTGCCCACTCCACGTGCACCGTCTGACCGGCGACCGTTGGCACAACCGCGAATAGCAGATCTTGCGCGCTTCCGCTTGCTTGGGAATTCGTCGAACTTGCATCGACCAAGAAGCGAACGGACTTATTATCCGGCGCTGTGAACGGCCACTGCAAACTTGATACAAACTTGTTGACATCGAACGTGCCGGAGCCATCCGTGATGCTGAGGCTAATGCCATAAACACTACTTGGTGGATTGTTGTGCTTGTTCTCCACATGCAGCTTATAGGCGCAAGCACCCGTACCATCGCTCACTACGACAGAATCTGTCGCCGCACTTCCAACCGAGCACATGAGTGTTAGGTCGCCGCTTCCGAGTTCGGTATTGTTCTTTTTCAAAGTCTGCCAATGAAGCGTGAACGCATTTCCGCTGGCGTTATTAACGGAGACCTGAAAATTGGAATCCGTCACACCACCCGGAATTGCATCGGGGTCCGAAGCAGCAAGGAAGATCGCAGTGTCAGGCTTTACCGACTTGCCCCAATTCGCGGGTGCACTCGGTGCCGAAGAGAACGTAACTCCCGGAGTCATACTCCAAACCTTCATGCCGAAGATTGGCGACGGTGGATTCAGATTTGTTACATGGAAGTTCTGCAACTTCAATTGGTACAAGCATCCGAACTTATTCGTTGGTGTAACCACGTCCGTACCAACTGATGGATTCGCGCCAACGGTGGAGGTCACATTTCGGAGTGTATCACGATCGATGAACGAACCGCCACCATAGGCGCGCCAAACAAAATTCACAGTCTGAAACTGAGGGTTCGCGTAGAGTGAAACATAAAAACTATCGAGCGAGCTACCGATATCGATAGTAGTTGTTGACGTAGTCGCATGGAAGTATGCAAAGTAGCCCGTCACGCTATCGGTCACCCAACCGGTCGGAGGCTTGATCTTTGAAGGACGCATGTAGCCCGCTGTCTTATCGAGCAACTCGAAGGTGACGCGATCGAGCGGAATATTCGCTGCGTTCTTGGAGAACATTTTAAAGCGGAAGAGAGGATCGACACCGCTGGTACCGCTGACGACGCTTGCACTATCAAACACACCATTCGCTTGAAACTCTGTGCAGATCAAACGGAAAGAACCAGTATTGATGACGTTTCCATTATTGTAGGTAGTCCATGCAACTGTTACAGGGCTTCCATAAGTCTGCCAGGAAAAACTCATTCCAAATCCGGCAAGCGAACCGCCGGCAGGAATGGAGGACCCGTTTGCTGTATAAATCAGGCTTAGATGATCGCTGGTAGGTGCGGCATCCCAAGTTTGATTTGGCGCATTCGCGTTGTCATCGAACTGCGTACCATCGATAGTCTGAATGTCAAAGCGGATCTTATTGATGGCAAGCGCCGCAGAATTTCGGTTCTTAGCCGTTACGTTCCAATAACATGTGGAAAATCCGCCGACTGTCTTAACCGTCAATGTATCATTGGCAGCACTTGCAACGTTTGAACCTCCGCCGAGCATTGCCGCAAAGAGCCCGAGTGCAAGGAGCAGCGTGACGCATCGCCCACGAACTCCTTGAGTGCGTTGAACGAAATTCGAATTGCTATAGAATTTCATGATCTTGAAATAATTTTGTTCATTAACGGACGGAGATATCCCGAAGCACGGATCTCCAAACTAACCACACAACAATAAACTCCTGAAACCCCTTCGCGTTACAGGTATTTTTGAAGTTGTACAAAAATAAGGCGAAATTTGCCGTTCCGAGTGCAAAAGGGCTTTGGGCAGGTCCAGCGATTTGCCCGAAAGCTTAGGGCAAGTCAGCAGATACCATTGCATACCACAACATCTTGACGTTCGGGGTTCGATGTGTGTGTAACTTTTCGCCTTAGGTCGTGTTTTGAATTCGTAACTTTGTGTTATTGTCTCTACCGAAACCCGCCGAATTTGCTTCCTGATGCAAAAATTGGGGTTTCGACAAGTCACCCATATCCCTCGCAATTGGAAATGAACGTGAAAAACTACGTCCCGATCTTTGAAAGTCGAACAAATTTGGCCAAGCAGCTTGCATTCGCGCTGACCTTGCTTTTCTCGCTGCTGATCGGCGGGAATAACGGTTTCGCACAACAGCAGAAGGGAATTCCGTCCGATGGGCGCGATTTCTACTTGGGTTTTATGACATCCAGCATTCGATGCCCGGCTGTCCAACCGTTCATTAATGTCTATGCGCTCGTCACGAGTTACTATGATAACGTAATCAAGGTAAGCTATTTTGACCAAAGCGGCAAGGAGATTCCCGGTAGAAGCTATGTGGTTCAGAAGCAGCATTCTGTTCAGATACAACTCGACCGTGGTCAGGCGACCTTGCAAGACCCCGCAGGCGGTACTCCCGAATACAAAGCAATCCATATCACCGCGAAGTCGCCTGTTAACATTCAGTATTACAGCACTGGCCCAAATTCTGGAGGTATGTACCTATCGCTTCCCACAGCCGCGCTCGGTCTGAATTATATCGTTGCGAGTTTGCCGGCCAATCCCGGAATCGGTGCGGGTGGCAGACGATTCGGATGCAACGGTACCTATCTCGATTCAAATAGTTCAGAGTTCATGATCGTCGCTCCCTACGATGACACGAAGGTGACGATCACTCCGAATGGCACGACTGCAAAGGGTCGCGTCGGCGCGACGACGGGTACTGGCGCTAACGGAATAGGTCAACCTTTTGAGGTTACACTTATGCGCGGCCAAGTCTATTTAGTTAAGTCTCAGGATAACGATGCAGAAGTCGATGAATCCTCTTCGATCGTACAATCGGATAAGCCCATAGCGGTTATCGCAGGAAACGACGGTGCACATTGGGGTGATTCGAAGTATGCAGCCAACGGTCAGGAACAACGCGATCTTTGCATCGAGCAGATGGTGCCCGTCGAGTTTTGGGATGGAAAAGACAATATTTCTATGCCCTTCGTCGATTCACCCGTCTCCGCAAAAGACGATCCCAGTGCCGGTGAAGCATATCGCGTTTATACATTCGATCCTAAAGGCACGACCGTCAATTTTGCGATCGACGCCGGTGCGACACAGCAACGATCCGTTAGCAGACTAACTGCTTCGACCGTGGAGTTTGATAATGTCACGACCGGAATTACTGCGACTGCTTCGGATGCCAAGATTTTCGTCGCGCAATATGATTACCGTCAGCATAATTCATCCGAGCCATTTCCGGCGCCAAGCCAAATGAATGTGGTGCCGATCTCCCGCTGGAGAAAATCTTTTCTCTGGATGGTACCCGACGATGCGGCGCAGGTACACAAGAAGCATTATATAAATATTATCGCATCAAAGTTAGCGATGCCGAAAATCCTGCTGGCGAAGGATGGCGCACCACCGCAACCGATCACGAAGAATGCCAATGTTGGTGGCTTCGCACATTTTCCCGGACATCCCGAACTGGAGGGACGACGCATCGAACTTTCGCCCGGCAGTTATTATGCGACCGGCGATTCTGCGTTCATTATTTACCAATATGGAAATCTTGGTCTCGATCCGGACAATGATCTTGGTGATAACGACGACGACGATTATTATTTTTCCTATGCGGCGCCTTGCGGTCAATCGTTTGGTATAGATAGCAGTGCTTCGCCGAGTCTGAAAGTGGATACGGCGTGTGCATCTTGGACGGTCACTGCGTGGGATTCCATTCCGGTCGACAACGGCCTCGCGGATGTACAACTTCTCGATGATCCGGCTGGCGTTTATACACGTCCCGGATATGTGAGCTTCAATACGATTCTCGATCCGAGCAGTTATCAAGTGAAGAACGGTGCACTCTGGACGCAGTTCGGCGTGAAGGTGATCAATCCTCTTAAGGATGCTTACGCAGTCATCTTTATTGTGAATCGAGCAGGCAATGACACGTTGATAGAACTTCGCTATAAAGCTCCGAAGCTCACGCTTGCGCCGGACTCTGCTGATTTCAGTGGAGTTGTGATTAACGATCAAGTGTGTGCGCGATTCGTTATGCGTAACACGGGTGCGAAAGGCGAAAAGAATTTTGTGTTGACCGGTGCTGATTTTCTCTTGAAGGATAAGAGCTTTTCGCTAAGCTCTGTCACGCCGAACTTGCCCTACACGCTCAAGCCGGGCGATTCGGTAGTATTCAATGTTTGTTACACTGCGCTTGACACGGGCTTGTTGCATCTCGATACGCTTCTGATGCATACCGATTGCTCCGACATTCCTGTTCAGGTAACAGGGCAGGGCGTGACTCCGCTTATCGTTGCCTCCGACGTCGATTTCGGAACGGTAGTACTGGGTGATTCCAACTGCAATCGCACAGTAAGAATCACGAACGTCGGCACTGGAGCGCTGATACTTACAACCGGTTGGTTGCTTCACAACAACATCGAATTCCGTTTCTCGGATGCAGCGCGACTTCCGATAACGCTGCAGCCGGGCGAGAGTGTATCACTTAGTGTTTGCTACACACCGCACAAAGTCGGTACTGATTCGACGTTGCTCGATTGGGGGACGAATCTTCGCGAGCCATTCTTGCATCAGATCAAAGACTTCTCAAAGCTCATCGGTAGAGCAACAAAGTCTACGCTGGTCTGGAATGTGATTAAGCTTGTGGATACCGTTGAGTGTACGAACAGCGACACGATGCGAGTCACGCTGACGAACAAGGGTGGCGTCTCGACGACGATTCGCGAACTAAAATTTATCGGTGCTGACTCTGCGGAGTACACGATACTGCGCAATCAACATAATTTCAATCCTATTGTTGGGAATCCGATTGATCCAAAGGATAGTCTGTGGATCGATGTGGTTTTCACGCCCGATCTGTCAAAGCCGATCGGTCGTTGGGCAGATAGACACGCGACACTCATCGTGAAAGGTGATCGTGATACTTCGTTCGAGATCGTCGACTTCACATCTGTCGTGATCCACGCGGACATGACTCTGAGCACGAACTCGATCGACTTCGGTACGGTGCAAATACTCGTGCCCGTGCAGAGGAAGATCGTGATCTCGAATCCCGGAACGGCTCCGCTGCACTTGACGAGCATTGTATTTCCGAATCCGCCGGTCACGCGAATACTTGGGATTAATGTTGGCGATATTATTCCGCCGGGTGGATCTGATACTGTTACCGTCGAAGCTGAACTTACCGATCCGGGCGATACGACGGTCGAGTGCTTATTCACCGCTGCAACACAATGCCCACCACCAGGGAAGCTGACCGTACATCTTCAGGCTGCTACGCTTGAAGTGCAGGGGACGGGTAAGAAGTTCGATTCGACGTTCCTGTATTGCCGGATGGATACCGGCGCAACGAACGCGCTCAATCTCGGGACGACGCCTGTGACGCTTGTTAGCGCGCAAATCATAAGCGACGCTACGCATCCTGATGGTGATCAATTTACGTTTAGCGATGGCTCACAAAAGATATCGCTAACCGGTGTCATTCTGAAGAAGGGTGAGAGTTATCCATTCAGTGTGCATTACAATCCGACGCGTGAGATCAATGCGCGCGCACTGATTCGTTATACATGGGATACATCGGGTGTAGTTTGGACTACCGATGCACAGCTATTCGGTACCGGTGCGTTCTTGCACGACACGATAAGTGCACAAGCGCTCGACGGTAAGCCGATCACTGCCAAGACTGGTGAGATCTTCGATGTGCCGGTGCGACTATCTACTTCGTTCTCGCCAACTGCGGCGGTCTATGGATACCGATTCAACGTGGTGTTCCGCGAAGATCTGTTCCATTACGTCGATGCGACTCCGGGAAGTGGTCCGGCATTCTCGCCAACTCCAAGTCCGGTTTCGATCGGGAATGGAGATGTGATGCTCAGCGTACGTGCGCTTGGCAATCAGCCGATCACAACTGCGTCGATCATTGCCGATCTGAGGCTTCAGTTGATGGTTTCGAGAGATCTCTCAAGTGACTTTACCATTTTAGATGGAGCGTTCCTCGATAAGAATGGTGATAGCCTCTGCTACGTGCAGAATGCGAACATCAATGGAAGCTTCACACCGATTGATCTCTGCGGCGATGGGACCGTTCGCGCAAAGCTAAATGATAAGTTGGCTGCGGCGGTGCTCTCGAGTATCATTCCGAATCCTGCGAAGAACACGGCGAAGGTACACTTCATTGTGCGGACCGATGACGAGCCGGTAACGATCGAACTCTACAACATCCTTGGCAAGAAGGTCGCGACGGTCGTAAAAGAAATGCCATACAAAGCTGGCGAGCACACGGCAAAGATCGATCTGGCAGGAATTCCAAGTGGAACCTACACACTCCGCCTAAGCACTCCGGAATCAAGCCAAGGTAGAGTGATGAT
>JBDTCS010000040.1:0-17245 GCA_039923455.1 Kapaibacterium sp. (SeqCode)
CACGATGGTCGCAGAAACGATGGAACGTCCACCAAGTGTAGTGCAAATGCATTGGGGCGGTGGCAGCCCAACACACTTATTGCCCAGTGAGATCGCAGATCTTGGTGCGCATATTCGGCGTACATTCGAATTTGCTCCGAACGCTGAGGTCTCGATCGAGATCGATCCACGCGGAGTTACGCGCGAACACATCGAGGCGATGAAAGTTGTAGGGTTCAATCGTGCAAGTATTGGTGTGCAAGATTTTGATCCGGATGTTCAAGTCGCGATCAATCGTGTGCAACCTCGCAGTGTGACGGAGCAAGTGATCGAGTGGTGTCGTGAGATCGGGATCGATAGTATCAATCTTGATCTGATCTACGGGCTCCCGTATCAAACGACCGAGAGTTTTCGCGACACACTCAAGACGATTCGCGAGATATCTCCCGATCGTATCGCGATCTACAATTTTGCCTACGTTCCGTGGATCAAGCCACACCAAGCACTGATATCCATCGATACGCTTCCGGTAGCGAGTAGCAAGTTAGCCTTGCTGGAACTTGCGATACAGGAATTGACGGATGCCGGTTATGAGTATCTCGGTATGGATCACTTTGCGAAGCCGAACGACTCGCTTGCACTCGCAAAACGTAACCGAACGCTGCACAGAAATTTTCAAGGATACTCTACTCTAGCTGGTAAAGATTTGCTCTCCTTCGGAATTTCGGCGATCGGTCGAGTAGAGAATGCCTTTGCGCAGAACGTGAAAGATCTGCCGAATTACTATCGGATGATCGACGAAGGTAAACTTCCGATCGAAAAAGGATACGAACTGACAGTGGAGGATGCGATTCGTGAGTTCGTGATCATGCAGATGATGTGCACCGCCCAAATTGATACGCGCGAAGTCGAGCGGCTGTTTGGTATTACCTTCGAGGAACACTTTGTGGAGGCGATCGCATCACTGGTTCCGTTAGCATCGGACGGATTGTGCACGATAGATTCTGAGATAATTACGGCGACGGACCGAGGGCGGTACTTTTTGCGCAATATCGCCGCGACATTTGATACTTATCTGAGAGCGAAGCAACCAAATACGCAACTCCCAAGTAAAATGTACTCACGAGCAGTGTGAGAGAATATATTGGTGAACCAATGGCGGTATGAAGAGGGAAGTAAACGAGGAGGTACAGTGTTCTTCTGAAGAGTCAGTGCCCCAGAGAGTCGTGGCTGCGGATGATCAACTATCCGATGGTTACGGTTCCGGCCGATTCCGAACACTGCGATCTATGCCTGAGAGAGAATCCGCCTTGCTCCGATTTGCATTTGAACATTCGTCTGATGGAATGCTGCTAACAGATCCAAACGGAACGATCCAGATGGTCAATGATGCCTTCGTTCAAATGTTCGGGTTTCCATTAGAGGAGGTTATCGGTCAGCGTAGCTCCTTTCTTCGCTCGAAATATTCTTCACAAGAGTTTTATGAGGCGATGTGGAAATCACTCCGTGAGCATGGCGAATGGAAAGGCGAGATCGTCAACCGTACGAAGCACGGAAAGGAGAAGACGTGCTTTCTGACGATCACTCCAATTTTTTCCGAGGCGGGTGATCGCTTGGGATATCTCGGCGTAGAGATCGATCTGACGGAGCGCAAACGATTGGAATCCCAGATCGTCCAGGGAGAAAAACTCGCGGCCATCGGAGAAACAGTTGCGACGCTCGTGCATGAGATCCGAAATCCGCTAAACGGTATCGCGATGAATATCTATATGCTCGCGCAAAGCGCTCAATCCGGGTCGCATTGGACGGATGAAGAGCGAGAGTCTATCCAATTGATTGGGCGCGAAGCAAAACGTTTGGAAGTACTTGTAAAAGATGTGCTGACCTACGCGCGAAACATCGAGCTCCGCTATGAGCGAGTAAATCTTTCGAGTTTTTTGACGGAGGTCGAAGAGCTGCTTTCGTTCAAGGCCGAGCAGTGTGAGGTCAAGCTGAAGATCAAGGCGGCGACCGCTTGGGAAACAGGCCGATTTGATCCCGATCAGATGAAGCAAGTGCTGCTCAATCTTACTCAAAATGCGATCGAGGCCGCAAGTCAAGGCGATCGTAAGGCCGTTGAAGTAAATGTCAATATTCGTGAAAGCGCCACGTGGCGACCTATTAGTTCATCCGGCCGTGTGATCTTGTTCGAGGTCGCGAACACGGGCCCAATGATCCCGGAGGAAGTTCGCCTTCGACTATTTCAACCTTTTTTCACGACCAAAGCACAAGGGCTTGGACTCGGACTTGCTTCGAGTGCTAAGATCGTGCGTCAGCATCATGGAATTCTCGGCGTACGTACGGCCGAAGAATCCCCTTATACAACCGTATTTTCTGTAGCACTCCCAGCATGAATATTTCGGTGCACGACGAGCAGGCAATTGGCACACCCCATGAACCGATCCTGAATCGGGGTTTGAGTATGCGTCGTATTTTGGTGATCGATGACGATGCGACAGCCAGACGAACGCTTGAAAGATTTCTCTTACGAGAGGGATTCATCGTTACCACGGCAGCGAATGGAAACGAGGGCTTGCTCGCTGTGCAGGTCGATCAGCCGGAGATTATCCTTACCGATATTTATATGCCTGGGATGACCGGGCTGGAGTTGCAAGCAAAGGTTCAGGAGTTCGCCCCACACATCACGATCCTACTAATGACGGGGCAGGATGATATGCCAACCACCGTCAAGGCAATGCAACAAGGTGCGTATGATTACCTTACGAAGCCGATCGATCTCGAGCGTCTTAGAAATATTCTTACACGGCTGATAGAGACGCAGCAGCTCTCCGAGCAACTCGATTTGCTGAAAGAGACCGAAGCGGAAGAGTATAAACTGGAAAATATTCTGGTCGGAAGAAGTCCGCAGATGCAAGAGATCTATAAAACAATCGGCAGCGTAACGCGCTCTCGAGTAACGGTTCTCATCGAAGGTGAGACGGGAACGGGCAAAGAGCTTATCGCACGTGCGATTCATTTTAATTCGCCGTGGAAGGACGAGCCTTTCATCGCAGTCAATTGTACGGCACTTGCCGAGACGCTGCTTGAATCCGAGCTCTTCGGTCACACGAAAGGCTCCTTCACCGGCGCGATGAATGACAAGCGTGGCAAGTTTGAACTCGCGCGTAACGGTACGATCTTCTTAGACGAGATCGGTGAAATATCACAAACGCTGCAAGTCAAGTTATTGCGTGTATTGCAAGAGCGAGAGTTCGAACGCGTGGGTGGTGAGAAGACGCTGCAGATGAATGCACGCATTATCGCGGCCACCAATCGTAACTTGAGCAAAGAAGTTTTAGAGGGGCGATTCCGTGAAGATCTGTATTACCGGCTGAATGTAGTTTCGATCAAAGCTCCTCCATTACGCGATCGTAAAGATGATATTCCGCTACTTGTGACGAGTTTGTTGCGACGCATCAATCAAGAGTTGCATACGAAGGTGACCAAAGTGAGTGCACATGCAATGGAACTTGTGCAGCAGCACGACTGGTCGGGTAATGTTCGCGAACTGGAGAATGTGCTCACGCGAGCCGTCGTGTTGTCAAAGTCTGATGTGATCGAAGAGTCGGTGCTTCCGCAGATCAAGGAACACATGAACAGCCCGAGCCACTATGAATGGAATCGCTCATTGGCGGATGTGGAACGTGAGCACATGACTCGTGTGCTTGAAGCGGTGCATGGTAATCGAACGGAAGCAGCGCGTATTCTCGGAATTTCTAAACCGACACTTTACGCAAAGCTTCCAACGGTTAAGCACGAGGAAAAGGATCTGTAATGTTTGTTGAAGTTGCGAATCAGTTCTTTGCTACAAGATCCCGTTGCAAAAGATAATCCAGAACTTCCGCAGCGGAGTAGTTTACTGTTCCATCCTTCAGAAAGTGTTTCAGCCCTAACAATGAGTCTCCGGCAGTCAAGAGAGGCAGTTCAATATATCCGGATGTCTGTTGTTGTTCGAGTCCTACGTTCGCCATAAGTGCGTTGCACAGACACTTGCGACCTACCGTATCTTCGAGCTTTCCGCCCTTCTTCACATATGCCGCAACCGGTTCACCCGCGCATCGAAAGCCGATCTCTCCTTCGTCGGTTTTGTAAGCTTGCCGAAGAAACCCTAACTGGCAAAGCCGTGGACGCTCTTCATACACCTGTGGATCGGAAAGTGTACCCTTGAGTTGCACAACCTTGAACGGAAATCCTGTTGAGGAAGCTCTTGGATCGGTGAAGATCTTCACTTCATCATTAGCCAATGAATGCAGCGTTGCAATTCGAAGTGTGGGATCCAGTCCGGACTCTTTACAAAACGCAAAGGCGGTACCGATCTGAACACCTGTTGCTCCGAGCGCCAACGCGGATTGCAGTTGCTCGGGACTGGCAAAATCTCCGGCAAGCCAAAAGGGTAAACCTAACTCTCGTATCTTTTCGATGTTCGCGGAATCTCGTGGTCCGTAGATCGGCTCACCGGAAGCTGTAAGCTTCATCATGCCACGAGGAGGAGCATTGTGGCCGCCTGCGAGGGCATTCTCAATGATCAGACCATCAATACGACCCGAGGCTTTTTGTACCAGTACCTGTGCAAGCACCTCCGACGAAACAATTGCGAGAAACTTCGGGCGATGGAGCGGTGGAAGTTCGAATCCGAAGAGCCGTTGGGGTTCGAAGCCCATTCGTATATCATCGCTCGGTGATGCTCCCTCTACATGCAATTTTAACGAAGCGTTTTCGTGCTTTGCGAGTCTATCGAGCACACCCGGAATTTCCCGCGGAATGCCCGCACCCATCAATACATAATCCACACCCGCGAGCATGGCACCGTATAACGATGCAAGGTTTGGCAATTGCACCTTCTCCAGTAGGTTGATTCCTACTACACCACGGTGTCCTTCTTTGGCGAGAAAGATCTCACAAAAATTTGCAACAACGGTTAGTTTCAGAAGTGCATCACTCGGATGCATGGTGAACATTGGCACCCCGGTTAGCACTGATCGAAGTTTTACTTGATCGACTTGATAGTGTTGCTCTAGAATATCACTCGCGACCGAGGGAAAAGGGAAGTGTGCGAGCGCACGTCGAAGATGGCCGCCCACATCGCCGTTCTGCAGTCGTTGCGCAAAGACTGCGTTCATGCTTGTACCCGAGACGACCCCCAATTGACCGTATTCGGAAACAGCTTTTGCCAGTTGCCAACCGGAGATAGCAACTCCCATCCCGCCCTGTATTAGGATTGGATCTTTCAAACGGGCGTCGGAAGTGATCGTATTTCTCATGCGAATGATGACTCAAGTACAGGAATTTGTTCGAAGTGTGCGGTGAAGTGACGCAAGACCGGAGCCTCGTAAGTGATTCGCAGTCCGGCAAGCGATTTGCGCTCGGCGAAGACTTCACAAACCGCTTCGGCCACGTAGTCGATATGGCTTTGTGTATAGACGCGGCGTGGAATTGCGAGCCGAACGAGTTCCATCGGAGAGGGAACAAGCTCTCCATTCGTATCATACGTGCCGAACATCATACTTCCCACTTCCACCGAACGAATGCCACCATGAATATACAGAGCGCAGACGATAGATTGACCCGGGTACTCATCGACGGGAAGGTGCGACGCAAAGCGCTTCGCGTCGAGATACACAGCGTGACCACCGGTGGGACGCATGATCGGCACACCCTGTGCTTCCAGCGCATCACCTAAATATTCGACTGAACGCAAACGATATGCAAGATAGGATTCGTCGAGGACTTCTACAAGTCCGCGTGCGATAGCCTCGAGATCTCTGCGTGCAAGGCCACCATAGGTAGTGAACCCTTCGGTTACAATAAGCACGTTGCGTGCTCGCATCGCGAGCGCATCATCATTCATTGCAAGGAAACCGCCCGTGTTCACGAGTCCATCTTTCTTCGCACTCATCGTGCAACCATCCGCGTACGAAAACATTTCTTGTGCGATCTGCTTCACAGGTACATTCGCGTAACCTTCTTCGCGAAGCTTGATGAACATCGCGTTCTCGGCGAAGCGACACGCATCGAGAAAAAACAGAATGCCATTTTCATGGGCGATCGTACTCACCTCGCGAATATTTTTCATCGATACCGGCTGACCACCCCCGGTATTATTTGTGATCGTTAACATGATCACAGGAATATTTTCTGCACCAACTTTTAGTAATAGAGCGCGGAGGTGATTCGTATCCATGTCACCTTTGAAGTTTGCAATCACATCGGGTTGCAAGCCAAGCGCGTTGGGAAGATCAACAGCAATCGCTCCGGAATCTTCGATGTTCGCGCGGGTAGTATCGAAGTGCGTGTTGTTCGGAATAAATTTTCCCGGCTCACCGATGATGCTAAACAAAATGCGTTCGGCCGCGCGTCCCTGATGCGTGGGGATGACGTGCTTGAATCCGGTGATATATTGCACGACACTTTCAAATTTGTAGTAGCTCCTTGATCCGGCATACGCTTCATCACCGTCCATGAGCGCAGACCATTGCTTTGCACTCATTGCAGTCGTTCCGCTATCGGTCAATAGATCGATGAGCACATCGTCCGAATGTAGCAGGAAGGGATTGTAGTGCGCCTCTTCCAGTAGACGCACACGTTCTTCACGTGTTGTAAAGCGCAACTGCTCCACCATCTTAATCTTGAAGGGCTCGATAATTGTTTTCATTCAGTGGTGATAAAAATTAAAGATAGCGGGATACGTGGCGACTAACATCAACGTTATGGCGCTTGGCTTTGCCGTTTCCAAGCACCATCTACCTATCAGTGTGAAGCTTTTGGCTTGCCCCAGATTGTTCTTCCGAAGAGCGGAGCCGCGATGCAAAAGTTGATTACGCCAGCGAGTAGCGGCACGAAGCCGATGATGCCAACGATCACTCCTCCGGTGCCGAAGAAACCCCACCAAATCAACGCGAGCCCGAGTGCAATACGGAGTAATCTTCCCGCGGTACTTCTCATAAATGCGACAAAGTTATTCATAGTTTAATGGGGCAGTGTTGCCCTTATTGGTGTATCACTTCAGACTCATTAGATATGCAACGAGCTGATCCATTTCCGCGTCCGGTAACTCAACCGGATCCATATTTCCATCAAGCATCTTTTTTGTCGGTGACTTGAGTACGGCAATCAGTTTCGCTGCATCAAATTTTGTACTCACACCTATCAGCTTTGGTGCGGCATCGGTGCCGCCACCAAGTTCACCATGACAACCATCGCAAGAGTTTGCTAAGTAGATCTTCTTACCGAGCCCTGCCTTTGGGTCGATGAGTGCTGCATTGACCGCAGCGAGCGTACCACCGGAGAGCTCAGGCACGAAAGGAGCTTTCATAAATGCTTCTGTCTCTTCGGCCTGCTTTGTGAGCTGTTTCGCTACTGCTGGGTCGCTTTGATCTTCATGACCACTCTGCCATCCGAGGAAAACGAGACCACAAAGAATAATCGCGAAGGAGAACGAAGCAACGGGTCGCTTCCACGGCCGACGTTCGCGCGTACGATCGAGAAAGGGAAGTGCGACAAGCAATGCGGCGACAAAGCCCGGGATGATCACGATCCCGATTATCGCTGATGCTCCGTTCCAATATTTTAGCCACTGAAAGATTGGCAAGTAATACCATTCCGGTCTTGGTAAGAACGAGGTATCCGCAGGATTTGCCTTTGGTCCCAATTCTACCGGTACCAGATATGATAGTAAGCCAAGCGTACCCACTAATATCGTCGCGAAGGCAATATCCATTATGACTTGCTTCGGATAGAACTGCTCGGTTGCTAGCTTTGGCTCGAACGGATCTTCTTTGATCGGCCCGGCTGAACCTGCTTTGCGAAAAAGGAAGACGTGCGCGGCGACAAATGCGAGGATTGTGCCCGGTATCAGAAATACGTGTGCTACGAAGAACCGCGAAAGCGTGAGTGTCCCCATCTCGCTTCCACCTCGCATCAGCGATTTCAGCCAGTTACCGATCAACGGTACTTCACCGGCGATGTTGGTGCCGACTGCTGTAGCGAAATATGCTTTCTGATCCCAAGGCAAGAGATAGCCTGTGAAGGCCATTCCGATCACGAGTGCGAAGAGCATCAAGCCGGAAAGCCATAGTACTTCGCGACGACCCTTATACGATCCAAAGAAATATGTTTGAGCCATGTGCAGCACAAGCGTCACAATCATTGCACTCGAACCATACATGTGCAAACTTCGCACGAACGATCCGCCGGTCACCTGCTTGGTGATATACTCGACAGTCGTGTGCGCGTGATCCGCACTCGCGACATAATACATCGCAAGAAAAACGCCGGTAGCGATTTGCGAAAGCAAAATATAGAGCAACCCTGAGCCAAAGATATAGGCCCATCGTGCTCCGCCGGGAATCGGCTCATCGAGGGCTTCATGGGTAAGCTGTTTGATTCCGGTACGCTCGTCGAGCCAATGTATGAACCGGCTCTCTTTGATCTTTTGTCTCATCCGAGAACCTCTTTTGTTTTGACGAGTTGACGGAAGGATTGATAGCGGACTTCAAGATGCCCGTCGGTGATTCGTGATTCCAGTTGATCCATATTCCTCGGTGGTGGGCCGGAAACGAGTTTACCTTCGGGAGTAAAAATACCGTTGTGACATGGACACTTGAACTCGTGACCTGTGTCATTCCATTTTACCGCACAGCCAAGATGCGTACATACCGAACTTAGGACTTCGAGTTTCCCGTCGGCTTGCTTAATCACGTAGAGTGGTTTTTCAGAAACGACTTTTCGCCAGCCGTCAATTTGCGTAATTGAGATGGTTCGCTTCTGTGGTACACTAAGCTCTGTATAATCCGACTCCGGACCGAGATCGCTCCAAGAGGTCGTCGTGGTTGCGCGCATAAGCGGGTCGAGCGCAAAGCGTACGAGTGGAATAGAGAGCAGAGTCCCCACCGACAACGTCCCGATCCCGATGAACCATCCGAGGAATGTTCGCCGACCAGTTTGAAGTGACGCCTCGCTCGTACTTCGGCCATCGATCGCTGGTGGCAGACTTGCACCTGCATCCCCGGCTTTCGTCACATCGTTACTTCCGATCATTTGAAATTATATACATCACGACAATGTCCCAAAAAAAACATTGCCGCGGGTGGTCAATTGTGTTTAGCTTTCCCATGTGCGACTCTCCGTCGCATTTCCATTCACGTTCGCGACTTCTTTACTTTCGATAACTTACTCTCAGCCGATCTGTTGACGCCGGAGCATTCAGACACGTGAGTAAATTTCCTGTGATCGTATATTCATTTCCGATTCCGGGCTCACGCAGAATGCCGTTTAGGAAGACTTCTTCCGAGCCTGGGAGTGGTGCATTGGTAAGCGTAAAGATCGTATTTGTTCCGTCCAACGTGCCACTGGGTGTTTCACGAGTAACGATGTTGGCGTAATTCACGAAGCCACTACCGATGCTTGGCGTCGCATTGTTCGTTGACGTGCTTGTGGTCGTCGTAGTCGTGCTAAGCGTTGTGGATTTTTGCGGCGTAGTCGTGATTGTGGAAGTGGTCATCGATGTTGTTTTCGTCTTCAAACTTGCGAGCCAGTTCGTAAGGGTCTTCAGCTCATCATCAGAGCCGGTAAATTTTTTCATGTGCTTCTTGCCATTCATCTCAATAGTCTTCATCAACCATTGTTGCATCCAATCGGCAGTATGCTTTGTGCCGACAGCAGAGAGATCCGGCGGCAATTTGCCCTGAGGTGGTGCGCCGGAGCGATCGATACCTTGGGAAGCGATTGTGTGGCACTTCGCACATTTTTGGTCATCAAAGATCGCCTTGCCTGCTGGTGCACTTGCCAGCGCATACGTATGAACGCCCGTAAGCGTAAGGAGTAAGAGCAATAGTGGGATCGATAGGTTTTTCATTTTTTTTACGATAGTTAATTATAATATTACGAATTTCTATTTACATTTTTCAAACCGTATCTCGTCTCCGATTCGTCTGGCATACACTCAAGCGCAGCACGACCTCCGAAATTGTTTCGCAACTTTTGTGTCTGACACATGAGCACACACAGATCAGCTCTTTTTCCGTAGCGTTGATAGCCAGGTTGTAAGTGTCTTCAGTTCGGCTTCAGAACCGGTGAATTTCTTTAGATGCTTTTTGCCATTCTGCTCAACTTCTTTCAGGAGCCATTGCTGCATCCACTCTGAGGAGTGCTTCAATCCTACTCCGGAAAGATCTGGCGGTAACTTGCCTGGTGGCTTTGCGCCGGCACGTTCGAGACCTTGTGATTCGATCGTGTGACATTTTGTGCACTTGCTATCTTCGAAAATCTCTTTCCCCGATGGAGATCCTGCACCTGTAAGATTGCGAGCGCCCATCACGCCTATCGCAGTGATTAGTAATGGAATTGCGAGCTTATTCATGTTCAAATTCAATTGGTAAACTCATTAAATATTCATTGGACGCCCTATGCTGCGGGGCAACTTGCCCCTATATCCGTTCCCAGACTCAGCGATCGGCTTCTAGATGCCTATAGTACTTCCACATTCATGCCAACCCTTGGGACTCCAATAACATAACGAGCATCCACGCATTTGCGCAGATGCTCGTTTGTTGTTCCCGGACTTATTGGATCCAGATCAGTCGGATTACAAAACTATTGTCGTTTTGTGACTTGTCGGAGCCATCCGTGCTGTAGATGCCTTTCTTGGTGGTCTTGTTCTTATATTCGCCCATCAGCTGGAGGCCGTCACCGAAGGCATAATTCACGAAAGCAGTGATCGCGTTCTGTGTTGTGTATGAACCGAGCAGAGTGTTGCCTGTTTGATCTTTGACAGGGACTGTTGTGCTAGGAGTGAAGTAGTCATAGCGAGCTCCGAATCCGAACAGGTCGAAAGGTGTATAGTTGGCCTCCAAGAACCAACCATTGCTCTTGAAATCATCCGCCGCAAGGGCGTGGTTTGTAGCATCCCACGCGTGATCTGTTCCGCTCTGATAACCACCGAGTAGCGTTCCTTTAGCAATCGGGTAACTTGCATACAAAGCATAGCGCATGAAGGTGTTCTGGTAGTAGCGGGTCGGTACGGTTCCGGTGCTATCAAATTCCCCAGGCATGTCCGCCTGACCTCTATAGACATAGAGAGACACCCCGCCTCCATCTTCCGTTAACAACTGTGTCGCGGTAAATTGGAAGTCGAACATTTGACCGAATTTATTCGGTTTTGTTAGCATTCCGCCCTGTGCCGGTTGTCCAGACCAGCCGCGGTCTGTGTTCACAGCATAGATACCATTGAAGACGGTGCCTCTCAAGAAGGTGTTCTTGATCGACCATCCGAGTTCTGCGCCTACCTCGTCGAAGCCCCATGGTGTAAACTCTGTCGACAGATTCTTATTCAACGTATTGTTGGCGGCATTGCCCGGCTTTGGAGGAGCACCACCCTGAAAGATTGGTCGTGATATTCCCATCGGACGATCGAATGCGCCGTAACCTTCGAACGGATGGAATATGCCTATTCTAGCGGAGAAATAGTTTTCCTCGCTTCCGGCGTTGTAGCGGACGTAGGCGTTCTCAAGCTCCCAAGCATCTTCAGGAGCGTTCGAGAGTTCTACCATGCTTGACAGGTTTTTTGTTAATGAACCTGTGATCGGGTAAAGCGTGATCTCGAAAAATTGCAAATCATTTTGGTTCGTCGTAGTCGTTGCTCCACCAGACTTGGCCGCAGCTACGGTTTGGGCAATATGCTCTAAATTGACCTGAATTCTGCCACCGATATAATCACCGAGGTTGAAAGCGGTCTTTGTGTCTTTTCCGATCTCTTCTGGCAGTCGGAAGCCAGCAGATCGAAACTTGAAACCAAATTCGTTGAGCTTCGGAACAACCGTGTGACAACTTGCACAGCCAAGGCTGTACTTGCGTGCAAAATTCGGCATCGCATTCACACTCGAAAACATGCTGACAGCAAGGATCATCAGCAGGGAAGTTGGGATGAGTCTTTTGATGTAGGACATTGGTTTTGTTTGTCTTGTTAAGCCACTCGCAAGGAACCGTACATTGGCACGAACCAAGCGTGTATGAGAAAGCGAAGCAACATCCATTCCCATCACAGAATAGTGAAATTGCGCCAAATTTTGACAATTCGTGATCAGATTATCGGTAAGTTTATTTACTAACCGTAAACGGAATTTGCATCTTTGACGGTAGCTTTCTGATCTCCAAGCTCGGCAAAAAAATAGGCGCCAGTTGGCGCCTACGAAAACTCCGTTCTCCTATTCTCAATGGATCCAGATCAGATTCAGTCCGATATTTCCGTCGTGCTGTTCTTGTCCGGGTCCAACTTGTGTAGTTAAGCTCTGATACTCTGCGACAACCTGTAGTCCATTCCCGAAAGCGTAGCTCAAGAAGCCTGCGATAGCACTAAGCTTGTTGTCTGTCTTGGTGGTCGATGGCTGGAATTGATCGTATCGTGCTCCGAAGCCAAATAGGTCGATCGGGATATAGTCTGCCTCTGCAAACCAACCTTGACTCTTGAAATTGTCACCTTTGCTCCAACTGGTATTATTCCAAGTGTTGTCTGTTCCTTGCTGGAATCCGGCAAGGATTGTTGCTCGTTGAATAGGATAGCTCGCATAGATCGCATAGCGTGCGAAGCTGTTTTGATACAAAGCAGAGTCGGGTGCTGTTATGCCGGTCGGAAGGTCAGTCTGTCCGAGATACAAGTAGCCTGAAATGCCGCCACCTTCTTCCGTCAGTATCTGAGTCGCAAAGAGTTGCAGATCAACACTATTCGATGAAGGTCCACCAGGAGGCTTTACAAACGCTCCACCACTCGCAGGATTAGCGGCGTTATCCGCTGCGCTATAGTAGATACCACTCAACACAGACGCACGTATGGACGATCTGTTGTAGGTATAGCCAACTTCAGCACCAAATTGATTGAAGCCCCAAGGTGTGAAGAGTGTCGGACCGGCGTGGTCTGCTGAACTCTCCTGGAATAGCGGTCTTGAGAGACCCATTGGTTCGTCAGATGCCCCATAGCCTTCGAAGGGATGCATGACACCGATACGGACGGAAAAATGACTGTTCTCCGAACCGGAATTGTATCGTCCATATGCATTCTCGATCTCTACTCCACTTCCGGGAGCGAAAGTAATTTGTACATCACTCGAAAGATCCTTAGTTAATGCGCCGGTAATCGGATGGAAGCCTACCTCGCCCAGACCCATCGAGGTCGTTGTAGTCGAAGCTGCGCCAGGTGGCGTGCTAACCGAGTGTGACGCTTGTCCGATGACATTCACAGCGATATAGTCACCGATGTTGAACAAACTATCTGCTTTCCCGATATCATCCGGCGGACGAAAACCTGCTGCTCTGAACTTGAATCCGAATTCATTCAATCTCGGAATGGTCGTGTGGCAAGACGAACAGGCGAGGCCATACTTCCTAGCAAAGTTCGGCATAGCCTCAAGTGTCGAAGCAGAGCAGACGAGAACGATGACAATCGATGCTGCTGTGAATATCTTTGAAATGGCGTTCATATAGTGAATCAGATTCGGGTCTGTTAAGGGCTCGCGGCTGCACTCGTAGGTGTGCGCGGGGCGAAGGTTGAACAACGTCGTCTTGAATCAGCCTGGTGAGAGACAACTTATAGTCCAGTTGCCAATTGCGCCCACTCTCAATGGATTCGAGCAATACGAGACGTGTTCTGGTCTACGGAAGCGTAAGGAAAGTAAACGCCAGTTAAGAAATTTGACGCCGCCAGTTGAGAAGATACAGGATCTTGTTGGCGGATGAGCTAACCATAGAATAATCGCCGTACTAAAATGCGAGAAGGGCGCCATCACTTGCGCCCTTCTCTGCCGGTTGTTGAGGCCTTCGCCTCACTGTGCGATTCACTCGCACGCTGAATCTCAGAGGATTAAGTTTTAGAAACCGAGAACAGCTTCAACCACCACGCCACTGAACTTGGCACCGTTACGAATATCGAGGACTGGAAAGTCAACATATTCCTGCGTGACGTATTCTAACTTCATCATCACGCTTGGTGTAAGGAACCAGCCTGCCGAGCCAACGATACGGTTGATCGTGACATCAATATTGCTGACCGGAAGCGTTGCCTTCATTGTGTTGTAACGAGCACCAACCCAGAAGTTCTCTGTTGCGCCGAAGCGATAGAGGACATCGGCAGCAAGCTGTGAAGCTTTGCGCTTCGCTACTTCACTAATCGTTCTGCCCTGTGCACTTTCGTACGTTCCAAAGATTTCAAGCCCAGCGAATTTTACGAAGGGATTGATCATGAACGTAGTTACTTCATCGCTGAACCCTGGATTGAATCTGCCGGAGAATGGATTGCCAGTGGTTGTTGCGGTTGTGTTCTCGGTTACGAAGAAGTAGTGCGATCCTGTGCGATCGCCACCAAACAGTGTGCTGCTCGACGTGCTACCTTCCTGATAGAGCGAACCTGTCAATCGTATTCTAAGATCCGGTGTGAGTTGCTTATCATATCCGAGCTTTACGTGTATGGCAGGCTGATATGCGTTCGGACTCTTCGTGACGCTGTCGATCTTGTTCGAGGCTATCACCGTAGGATTTAACATTCCATCTGTGACACCGAGCATCACTAAAAAGCCGCTGTTGTGAAAGTAGACCTCGCCGCCGATCTCCGTCGCAAATTCATCCATGATGTAATTTTCGACGAAAGGATTATACATCGAATTTCCACCATCTACTCTACGGAAATGCTGATCACCATAGTCCACTTCGAGGTCACCGACCTTGATCGTCAGGCTCTTCATGATCTCATTGATCATTTCGTTGTGGAAGAAGGGGAGCTTATCTAATTGCAAGTATCCGTTCTTCACCCAAGATTCATTATGATGCTTGGACGAAAGATAGACCGTCACGTTTGCGCGAACTCCATCTTCCAACTGTGCATCAATGGTCATATTCGCCATTGCGAGGTTGAAGCCACTTGTTAATGCAGCGAGCTGGTTCGTGTTGGTCGAGTCCTTTGCAGTTGGAGTCGTCTTCGTCCAGATCGGCTTGGCAGTATTCGAATGTGAAAGTGATTGGTAATCCTGTGTGAATGCACCGCCGATGCGAACGTGTATGCCTGTGTAGGTGGTCGTATCATCCTTCGTCGTTTCGAAGATGTTAACTCCAGCCTTATCGTTAGGACGGTAGAATTGCATTGAGGGTTGTTGAGCTTGTGCGATACCTGTTCCGAGGCAAAGCAATAGTAGTGCTCTTACAGTCGTTTTCATGGTGTTGTTTTGGTTTGTAAGGAAACTGGATCGGTGTGGTATCGCGAATTATCTCACGAACAGCACACTAAAGTTGAGTGTCAGCGCGTCGCCGACTTTCATCGTGCCGAGGAAGAAGGATGGTCTTTCGATTTTGTACTCGGATAACTTAATAGGCACTGTACCGCTGAAGCCGATGGAACCATCTGCATTGACTTGTCCTGCGGCGGTGATGTTCACTGCACGTGTCACGCCGGCGATGGTTAGACTTCCCCCAGCTGTTATCTGATACTTGTTTGTACCTGTCGAAGTGATCTTGCTCGAGGTAAGCTTGAAGATGATGTCTTTGTAATCATCTGCCTTGAGCGATTCGTATGCGTTGTCATTCATTCCATCGTGCTCGCTCTTGAGATTCCGTACCGGCAGTATCACGGTAAGCGCGCCGATGTAATTCATCTGATTCTCTTCTGCAAATGTGATCTGTGCATTCCCTGTGAAGGTATGCGCAGTCATCGTCCAGTCATGGAGTGTTGAAGTGCCATAGAGTGTCATGACCGGTTTGCCACCGAGTTTGTAGGTGGTCTGTGCATTGGATGTTTGTGCAAGCGCGAACACGAGTAAAAGTGGAATAAGAAGCTTGCCGAAGCGGCTCGTATTGATATGTTTCATGATGTGACTCTTTCGAATGTGAATATTAACTATTTAATAAAAATCAGGTTGAACGTCAACACTATTCCGTCACCTGCTTTGATGACTCCGAACAGTATCGAGGGGCGCTCGACGTTGTAGTCGGACATTTTGAGTGCTTCGGAGCCCGTGCAAATCATCGTGCCATCTTTGGTCACTCTGGAGTGCATCTGCAGTGTGACGGTGCGTGTTACGCCGGCAACCGTAAGTGTTCCAAGCGCAGAGATCAGATAGAGGTGATCTCCTTGCGGAGCAATCGTTGCCGATGTAAGATTGAAGACGATATCTCTGTAGCGATCTGCCTTCAATGCACGATAGGCGTCTTCGTCCATACCCCGTTCATCGCCCTGCAGGTTGTAGACCGGAAGGCTGAATGTGAGTGCATGAATTGCCGATAAGCGATTGTCCTTCGTGATTACCATTCTTGCTTCACCCGTCAATCCGTGCGCGCGCATTGTCCAATCCTTGATCGGAGTTGTGCCCAGAAGATTCATCACGACTTCGCGGGAAGGGCTGACCTTGTAACTTACTTCATCGGCTTCCTCCTGCAACCCCTCGCTCGTCATCTGCTCTGAATATGCGGACTGCTGCGAGATGGAATCCAAACTGCTCAGCTGAATTCGATCACCGGAAGAGGCGGTCGCCTTCGACGAGACACTCATCGCTGTGAGCAGCGCTGCTATCATCGTGATTCGAAAGCTGAAAGTCTTCATGGTCGTAAGCGTGCGATTCTAATCGAAATCAGTGCCTTCTGCAAAGCTAAATTTCATTTCTTGTCGAATGTTTTGTCCAACATTGTTCCAAGTGCCCGAATGGCTGTTTAAGCTCAAATTGAGCAGGGTTCGCCCCGCAATACGTAAGATTCCTTTACGTAAGCCGGTGAGATTTTTGATGTGGTTCGGTAATTTTGTATGCATCCCTCGGAGGACCATTTTCCAACCTACTCTTCAATATTTGCGGGTTGGCTCCGTTAACTCTTTCGCTTAGGTGGCAAGAAATCTTCCCAAATATCGATACCAGGATCGATACGATTTCGTGGTCGGTGGAATCCCTACCTATTATGGTCGTGTGCGAGCTGTGATGGCACAAGGATGCTTAAGGTTTTTATTCTCATTGGCTAATAGCTCGGCGCAAGGATCTGAATTGAAAGTCTTTTTGAGTAGGCATGACTTATGTAATAGGGAGGTAAAAGAATCAAAATGGAGAAGATCGAAATGAGAGACACAAAAAACGGAGGCCCAATTCGAGATGCGCCAGGGAAGCAGGGAGACTATTCCGGTTTCGTGCTCTTAATTCTCGAGGACTTTGACGAGATCCGCGCGTACCTTTCTCGCCATTTCATACAACACCATTATGATGTATTCTCC
>JBDTCS010000041.1:0-21604 GCA_039923455.1 Kapaibacterium sp. (SeqCode)
GAGATTCGGTGCAGGAAACGCGTTAGCTTGCCCCTCGATCAAAACTTCCATCCGATTCTGATGCGCATTCGTTTAGTTTTTTTTTGCGTACGGATCACAGAATACATTCTGAAGAGAAACAATATGAACTTCGTTACACGCCCGACGGCATATCAATCGTTCTCTAAGTTGCTTACCGTAGCGATGCTTGTTGCTATCGGTGCGCTGCTCTCGTTCGCACCGGCTTTTGCTCAGGAGCAATCATCCACCTTCGGCCAATTGCGCGGTGCTATTTCGGAAAATCCTGCCGACACCGGTTTTGAATTTACAGAAGCAGGTCACGTAAAAGCTGCCACCGATTTTTGGCGTGCTCGTGCAACAAGCGGAGAGAACAAGGATTGGGCGGATGTTTTGCGCGTCGGTTACAAGTCGATGACCGCACTTGGCAACTCGATCGCCATGAAGGGCAACGCTTCGACGACAAGTTTTAGCAGTTCATGGCTTCCGATCGGTGGAGCAATGGACGGATTAGTCTCCGGTCGCACCCGCGGTGTTGCGTTCGATCCGTCGAATCCGAGTGTACTTTATGTCGCTGCGGCGCAGGGTGGAGTTTGGAAGACGACGAATGTTGCCGATGCGAATATCACGTGGGTTAATTTGACAGAGTCGCTCCCGACGAATGTGTTTGGTGCAATCGCAGTCGATCCGAAAAATCCGCAAGTGCTCTATGCCGGAACAGGCGAGGTTGCCGGTGGATTCAGCACTCCGGGTGGTGCCGGGCTTTATAAGTCTATTGATGGCGGCAACAATTGGTACGTGATCGCACTCACCTCGAAGATCGGATCAACGATCGGAACGATCGTTATCGATCCGACGAATTCGAATAAGATTTTTGTTGGTACGGGTTCGGGTTTCGGTTTGCAGATATCTCTCGACTCCGGTCACACATTTACGAAAGCGCCAACGGTTAGCGATGCTGTTTCGGTAGTCGTCGATCCGAATGATCCGAACAAGGTGTATGCCGGATGTCAGAATGGTGGAGTGTATCGTTCGGTCGATGGTGGTGTTTCGTTTACGAAGTGCACGATCTCCGGTGGTACCGGCAGTCAAAACACAACGATGCTTGCAATGGCACCGAGCGCAACAAACGTGATCTATGCCAGCATCAATAATGGTGGCGCTACCTATGGAATCGCGAAGACATCGGACTTCGGTGTAACCTGGAATGTCACGAATAAATGTAATACTGCGTGGGATCCGAATACTTCCCCAAGCCCTTCGGATGCACTAAAGACTCCGAACGCGAGCTACCTTTGGAATCAAGGATACTATGGTAATGCGATCGTAGTAAATCCAAATAATGCAGCGCAGATTTTAGTTGGTGGAGTGGACATCTGGAGTTCGAGCGATAGTGGTAAGAGCTTGAAGCATTCCGGCTTCTGGCGCGAGCAAGAGGGTGGGAGTTTTTATTCGCATGCAGACGTGCACAAACTGCTCTACAATAAAAACGTGCTCTATGCGTGCACCGATGGCGGCCTCAGCGTTTCAAACAACGATGGTGGAGCTTGGTCAACTGCCCTTAACAAAGGGCTTGCGACTTTCCAGTTCGTCGGTATCGATGCTGACAAAAAGTTTACGTACGTGCTCGGTGGTACACAAGATAATGGCGTATTGCGTGCGCTCAAAGGTGAGAACCAGTTTCATTATGCTCGCGGTGGAGATGCCGGTATTCTGTGGATCTCGAGTGAGAATGGAGGGACGTGCTATTCCACATATGTCAACGCAGATTTTCAGAAATCAGGAGATAGCGGTAAGTCCTGGATGATAAGTAACCTCACAGGAAAAACAAATTTCATTGCCAATACACAACTCCTTGGCGAACAGGCGCCGTTCTATGCCTCTTGGGATGTGTTTCCGGACGGGACGTATGTTGCGTATGCAGGAAACAGCCACATTTTCATTAGCTCAAATGGTGGTGAAGATGGTTTCGTTGGTGGCACAAGCGTGACGAAGAGTATCGGCGCAACCTGTGTACACATCTCGCAAAGCGATCCGAACAACATGTGGGCCGGTGCAGGTGGTGGCAAAGTATGGCGCTCAGCCGATCTTGGGGTGAACTGGAAGTCGTACGTTGTTGGAAGCGGTGCTGGTCAGGTTACGGGTGTGTTTGCTGACCCCAACAACCCTGGATCAGTATGGGCTTGCACTGTTGGCGGAAGTCACTTTTACATGAGCTCGGATTCCGGCAAGTCTTGGACAACACCAGCGACCAATTTCCCCAACGTGCCTTGCAATGCTGTCACACGTGACGCAAAAGGCAATCTTTATGTTGGCACGGATTACGGTGTCGTCGCTTCTTCTGATCTCGGTGTTACGTGGCAGGTGTACGGACTCGGTATACCGAAGGTGCAAGTTCTTTCGCTCAAGATCAAAGGGTTGAAAGATGAGATCCTGCTCGCTGGTACCTATGGTCGTGGAAGTTATTATGTTTCATCGCTTGCTGCAGGTGTTGGCTCTGTGCCTTCGGTTGCAAGTACGATGCAGCTTGACCCGAGCTATCCAAACCCGATCGATCTTGCAACGACGCGCACAGCTACAATCGGCTTCTCGATGATGAAATCAGGCACTGCGAAGATCACCTTGCATGACGTCGTAGGCCATGAGATCCGCACGATCGCAAATCAAATGTTCTCCGAAGGTCATCACACGGTTGAATTGAACACCGAGGGACTTGCAAGTGGCACGTATCTTTACGCACTCACAAGCAACGGTGCGACGCTTACGCAGAAGGTAGTCGTTACTAAGTAAAATTCTCGTCGTAGATGAGTCTTGTTGCAAATGCAGCAAGACTCTAACGACAGTGGTGGTTGGTTACTGAGTGAGAAGAGGTGAGAGATTCTTCTCAAGTTCGGCTAACACATCAATATGAATTTCCTTCGAGAGCGCGAAGATCGTCGATTCATCGAAATGCTTCGTCATGAGTTGCGCGCCGATCGGGAGGCCGTTACGATCGAGGCCAACCGGTACGCTAATCGCCGGAACACCACTGATGTTTGCGCTCACGGTAAAGATATCATTCAAATACATCGCAAGCGGATCGTCAGATTTTTTTCCGAACTTGAAGGCCGTCGTCGGAGTCGTCGGTGTGAGTAGTGCATCACAAGCCATGAATGCATTCACAAAATCCTGAGCAATGAGTCGGCGTACCTTTTGTGCGCGCTTGTAATAAGCGTCGTAGTAGCCGGAAGATAGTACGTATGTGCCAAGCATGATGCGTCGCTTAACCTCTGGGCCGAAGCCTTCTGTCCGAGAGCGGACGTAGGTATCTTCGAGCGTCGTCACACCTTCTGCGCGTTTGCCATAACGAATGCCATCGAAGCGCGCAAGATTGCTCGAAGCCTCAGCAGTCGTAAGAATATAATAATCGGCAACGCAATATTTGCTATGCGGCATCGAGAGCTTCACGATTGTGCAGCCCGCTTTGCGCAATTTTTCTTCGGCAAGTTTAACGGCCTCTCGTACGTCCGGCTCGATGCCTTCGCCGAAGTACTCTTCCGGAATTCCGATACGAAGTCCTCGTACATCACGCGTGAGTGCGGCGCTGTAGGCTTCGACAGGGGTTGTCGCGGAAGTTGAATCCATCGTATCGAATCCCGCCATCACCTCGAGCGCAAGCGCCGCATCTTCGAGCGTGCGACTGAACGTGCCGACGGTATCGAACGATGAAGCAAACGCGGTAAGACCGTATCGCGAAATGCGCCCATAGGTCGGTTTGAAACCAACGGTGCCGGTGAACGCTGCAGGCTGACGTATCGAACCACCCGTGTCAGTCCCGAGTGCAATGCGTGCGGCCCCGATCGCAGCCGCAACAGCGCTACCACCACTCGAACCACCAGGCACACAAGAAGTGTCCCATGGATTTAGCACAGGTCCGAATGCAGAGGTCTCGTTCGAAGAGCCCATCGCAAACTCATCCATGTTGGTCTTGCCGATGAGGATTGCGCCTTCATGGGTCAATCGTTCGACGCAGGTTGCGGTGTAGAGGGATCGAAATGGCTTTAGAAAATTGGAGCCGCATGTCAAGCCGTGATCTTTCACAGCAAGCACATCTTTGACAGCAACACTTACACCATTCAATTTACCCGAACCGCTGGCTGCTTGCTCATCGAAGAGTTCGATAAAGCAATTCAGCGTCGGGTTCAATTTTTGAGCTCTCAGAAGTGCGTCGGTCATGATGCGTGTTCGAATGTTATCGTGTGCGAAGTGCAAAAATACGAAGAAGCACCGCGAGATGAATCAATTGTACCGATGGGCCAAGCCCGCCCATTGCATTTATGGTAGATCGAACCCAAAAAAAAGCCCCGAAAATTTCGGGGCGTTCATCGTAAATTAGATCGTGCGATTTTTCACGCTTCGCGTTTTGGTATCTCAACGCTTGTGCTCGTTGATGAACCAGCTACAACCGTCACCGAACTTCTTGAGGTGACGGTCGCTGAAGTTGCAACCGGTGCCGTGGGTGCAGCAACTATCGACGCAGTCTCGGTTGAGGGCGCAATTGTCGGTGTCGGTGCAATTTCCGGAATCATAGGAACCGGAGGGAACGGCATAAATGGCGTCGTTACCTCTGGCATTGGCGGCATTTGTGATTGGGTCACAACGGTACCACCCGGCAGGGTATTCGCGAATGACTCTTTGAGCGGCCCAACGGCATCATTGATGTGACGCTCGAATCCGAGCTTCGCATCTTGAATTGCTTCCATAGGCTCTTTCATCACAGTCTTCATTTGTGATTCAAAGCCTTCTTTCGCATCGTTGAATTTACGCAATCCCTTGCCGAGGCTGTGCGCCAGCTCGGGGATCTTCTTCGGGCCGAAGAAGATCAGGATCACTACCATTATGAGCAGTATCTCACCTGCTCCAACATTCTCGAACATATTAATTTGCTACTACACTTTGATCAGACGAACTCACCCAAGCACAAAACCCACTATCGAACGAAGAACCGAACGAGTAATCTCCGAAGAGATTACGCTTTTGGTGTCGTCGGAGTTGTGGTGGTTGCGTTGGCGTCCTTTGCCGGATCGTCACCTGTCTGCTGTCCGCGCTTGAACTCGCTGATTCCTTTTCCGAGTCCGTGCATAAGCTCAGGGATTTTCTTTCCGCCGAAAAAGATCATAATGATGAGCACTATGATCAGGATCTCCATCGGGCCGAGGTTACGAAACATGTGAATCTCTCCTTAAATAATGGACAATTTGTCGTTTTTTGCGATATGACCGGGATTGACTGCCGAGATTGGCCCCTTATCCACACTCTTCGCTCAACTTAAAAACTTCGCACGCACTCAGAAGGTTCAGGGGACGATTTTTTGCCTGCCCTGTCTTCCGTTTAAGGTTTGAGCGGTCCTTCAAAATCGGCGTTCGGACCCTTGCTGGTATAGCGGTAGGTGCCCTTTTTATGCCTCGAGACATTTTTCAGCGCCGCCAAGACAATCACCGGCATTGCGCAGAGCAATACCAGGCCAAGCAGAACTTCGACGATCTCGATGATTCCCATTTGCAAGAGTAAGATAAGCGATAATGGTTTAATGCGTGGCGTGCAATCGGATGCATTCGTTAAGTTGGTGGCGTGACGGCTTAGGCATGTACAAGTTCTGCAAAGTGTGCTTGCAGACTCTTGAACACATGTAGTCCGTCAGCACTACCAAGAATTTTTTCGCAAGCACGTTCCGGATGCGGCATCATTCCAAATACGTTGCCGTGCTCGTTCATAATACCGGCAATATTATTTCGCGAGCCATTCGGATTTGCCTCGGGAGTAACGTTGCCCTCGCGATCGGAGTACCGAAAAATCACGCGATTGTTCGATTCCAGATCTTGCAATACCTCATCCGTCGCGATGTAATTGCCTTCGCCGTGTGCGATTGGAATTTGAACAACTTGCCCAGCACTCAGTGCCGAGGTGAATCGCGAATCTTCGCGCTCTGTTTTGAGATAGACTTCCTTGCAGATAAACTTAAGCGACTCATTCCGAATGAGAACACCTGGCAAGAGCCCGCTCTCGCAGAGCACTTGAAAACCGTTGCAGATGCCAATAACCGTACCACCTTCGTTCGCGTATCGGATTACATCTTTCATCACCGGTGAAAATCGTGCGATGGCGCCAGTGCGCAAATAATCGCCGTAGGAAAAACCACCGGGAAGTATCACGAGATCGACATCTTTGCCGATCGACTCTTCTTTGTGCCAAACGAATTCTGTGTCGGGTTCACCGAGCACATTTTTGACTGCATACATCGCATCGTGATCGCAGTTCGAGCCGGGAAAAACAATAACGCGTGTTCTCATGTCAGCAAAAATAGTTAGGCAGCAACACTAAAGTATCAGGCAGTAACTTTTCCGTTCTTCTTGGCGGGAATCCGGGTTGCGTGCACGCGAGGCTCAAGCGCTACTTCGATTACACTAAAATCTTCCATGATCGGATTCGCGAGCAGCTTTGCTCCCGCTGATTCCCCGATCGTGCGGGCTTTTTCCGGAGAGTCTGCGTCAATCGTGAGTCGAATCAGCTTTCCGATACGCGTATTCTCGATCTCAGAAAATCCAAGTGAGCCTAAGGCATGTTCGGTCGCCTTGCCCGAAGGATCGAGAATTGCTTCCTTGCGCTCGATCGCTAAATAGACAAAATATTTCATGATAGTTGCTTGAAGAATTCTTTCAGGATTCCAATATCCAAAACTAAAGAGCGTGCCCTCAGATGCCAAAGGTATCTTTTTCTTCGTCGTCGAATGCCTCCTGATCGAAGATCGCGAGTGCTCGGCGCTCCGTAAGCAGTCTTCGGCTCCGATCCCAAAGCGAGCGAAAAACCCCGTGCATTACGAAGAGAACAAATAAAGGGAAGATCGCACTCCCTTTCGATAAAATTGTCAATACCACACCCGCAATATAGATCGCATACTTGATCGGATGCGCTTTCAAGGCCCTGAGTGAAGGCTTCGGCATCGTATCGTACTTGATCGTTGAGACCATCAGTAGCGAAGCCGAAATAGCGACGACGAACATCGCGCCATCGTAAGTCGCACTCGCAAGCTTTGGATCTGGGTGCAGATGATAAAAGATGGCATACGAAATGATGAGTAACGCTGCAGCCGGAATCGGTAGTCCGCGAAAATAGTCTTTGTCAAACCCGACAAGCTGCACATTAAAACGGGCTAACCGGATCGCTCCACACATCGCCGGCAATGCAGCAACAAGCAATCCCAACCCTCCAAAGCGAAAGAAGAAAAGCTTGTAGAGCATCGCGCTCGGGGCTACACCAAAGGTGACGACATCCGCGAGCGAATCGAGCTCGACACCAAACTCACTTGCCGAATGCGTGAGCCTCGCCATGAAGCCATCAAAGACGTCGAAGATTGCGCCAAGCAAAATGAACCAACCCGCTGTCACAAAATCGCTATCGACCATCGCCGCTTTGATCGCGATGAACCCGCTGAACAGGTTCATGATGGTGAAGAGACTCGGTATGACCGAGCGAGTGACTTTGATCATTGCGTAGGATAACTCATATTTATGGCAGCTCCGCGAGCACAGTCTCGCCAGCTTTCACGATGTCACCCATCTTGATCAGTATGTGCGCATTCGGCGGAAGAAAAATATCTACACGTGAGCCAAACTTGATCATACCAAATCGTTTGCCTGCTTCGAGCGTGTCGCCAACTTTTACCGGACAAACGATGCGACGTGCAACGTAACCTGCAATCTGACTGAACATAATATGCTTGCCGTTCGCATTGAGACCAATGATCGCGCGCTCGTTACGATGCGAAGCTTCGGGCAAACTCGCAACGAGAAACTCGCCTTTCACATATCGAAAATAATCAACGACCCCCGTCATCGGTGACCGGTTCACATGCACGTCGAGCGGATTCATAAATATCGAGATCATCTTCGCCGGACCTTTCAGATATTCTGCTTCGACAACATCTTGCAGAATCACCACCTTGCCATCGGCGGGTGAGATCGCGAGGGTATCGAGCGATCGGCCATTCGTCGCGGGCGTCCGATCTGGATCACGAAAAAAGTTTAGCGAGAAGAGTACAATAAAACTTGCGACAAGCACAAGGACAATGCGAAGCCAAATCTCATCCGCCCAGATCGCAAGTCCGATCAATACGATCGCAATGATCGCAACGGCAACGAGAACATCTATGCCAAACTTGGTGAGCGTCAAATTATTTGAGGGTAAATAAAAAAGATGAACCCGATATTATGCGGGTCCGGTGACACGCTTGAGCATTTCTGCATAGGCTTGCTCTACTCCTCCGAGATCCTGACGAAAGCGATCTTTGTCCATCTTTTGCATCGTCTTCGCATCCCAGAAACGACATGTGTCGGGTGATATCTCATCGCCAAGAATGATCTTGCCTTTGTAACGCCCGAACTCGAGCTTGAAATCGACGAGCAAAATACCTCGAGCAAGAAAAAAGCCCTTGAGTAGATCGTTCACTCGGAGTGCTGCGGTGCGAATGTAGTCGATCTCCGCTTGCGTTGCAAGTTTCATAGCGATCGCATGGCTCTCATTGATGAGCGGATCGCCAAGTTCGTCCTTCTTGTAAGAAAATTCGAACGTCGGTGTTTCAAACACGGTGCCTTCTTTTGCGGCGTAGCGTTTGACAAAACTTCCGGCAGCGATATTTCGAACGATGACTTCGAGCGGCACGATCTCGATCTTCTTGACGAGCATCTCGTTCGGCGAGAGCATTTCGACGAAGTGCGTTGTGATGCCTTCGGTCTCAAGCCATTGAAAGAGTGTACTCGCGAGTTGATTGTTCACTTCGCCTTTATGCTCCCAAGAGCCGCGCTTCTCGCCATTGAATGCGGTGGCGTCGTTCTTGAACTCCTGTATCACCAGATCAGGATTGCCCGATACGGACCAAAGCTTTTTCGCTTTGCCCTCGTAGATCATTGTCTCTTTTTCTGCGGATGCCATAACTTTCGACTTGCTGATAAAACTTGCTGACAAAAAAACGTGCGAGGGAAAAACGGTTACTCTGATTCTAAATTATGGAAAGAGTCCGAAGAATACGCCAATGCTCGCGACAAGCCCGGAGCCGTTCACGTTTGCCAGGTTCTTCGTATCTCCGAGCGATACATTACGATCGACCGTCCACGTGCCCATCTTAGAGATCTGATAGCCAAGACTTGCTCGCACCATCGAGAAGCCTTTGATCGTATACTCGAATTGCACCTGTGGCATGACGAGTAAAAAGCTGGATTGGTAGGTGTGCGTGATGTTTATGCCTTTCGAAAAATCGTCATTGATATCAAATGCAGAAAGTCTGTTCTGCGCTTGCTGTGCGTAGATCTGCACACTTCCGGCACCGACAGCAACGCCCGGCACAACAGAAAAATGTTTGAGATGTAGCGGCAATACATAGTCGATCGTGAGTGCGCCATAGCCGACATGATACTCGATCTGCCGACACACCGCTTGTAGCGCAATTGTGGTGTCCACACAGTTGAGAGCAGATGCACCGCTGAATCCAAGACCACCAATGCGAACATTCTTGATAAAGGGAAGCGTAGCAAATCCCTGTCCGCCGATCATCCAAATAGAGTTACTGACGGTCGTTCCATTGAATGGCTTTGCGATGAGTGAATTAAACTCATCCAGATTTGGCATGAACAACCCGCCCAGAATTCCGCCACCAACGGAGAAGTATGTAGGTGTTACTACGTCCTCGGTATAGAGATCGAGGTCATTCCAATGTGTCGTATCTTTTACGATCTGTGCCCGGAGGCCGGTAGTCAGAATGCTTCCGAAGCCAAGCAGAAAAAGTGTGGCGAAAAAAAACGTAGCGCGAACATTACGTGGCATATTATCTGAATTATTATTCGTCATTCGTCGAAATGTAATACGATGATCGGAAGCAAGATACTTTTATTGGAAACTAGGTACTTTGATCGCTGGCACCTTTGCAAAGCAATGGGTTAGGAAGCCAATAATCTAAAACCGGCACCAATGCGTTCGAGAAACGCTTTCTCGAATATCAATATTCCATCATTCGGCGCTCGCGCATTGCGTCGCAGGCACCTTGAGCATTCGAACAGTTAGCATTCTAAACAAATTTACGAAGTTTCCCGAGCGGAACTCCCCGAAAACTTGGATACTGCCCAAAGCCTGAATACTTCCGCCGAAGCGACCGCATCCGAAGAGCAAACGAATTCTGCGCCTAAACGAGCCCCGAAACCGCAACGAGGTGCAGAACTGACGATTCGCACCCATTCCTTCGCCTTCGAAGGCAAGGCAGTCGGTCGAAGGGAAGATGGCTACGTAATTTTCACCGAAGGTGCACTTGCCAATGAGCTAATCCGCGTCGAGGTAACTCGCGCCAAGGGGCAGTTTGCCGAAGCCAAGCTTATCGAGGTCATAGAGCCCTCTCCGGAGCGCGTAGTGCCCCCCTGCCCGTATTTTGGCATCTGTGGTGGGTGTGCATTGCAACACATGAGCTATCCGGCTCAGGTCTATTGGAAAGGTGCGCAAGTTCGTGAGCTTTTTGAGCGCATTGGTAAATTCGAGAACCCAAACGTGCTTCCGGTTCTGACTTCGGCCGGTAGGGAATTTCAGTATCGGAACAAGATGGAATTCTCCTTTTCCAGCGAGCGATGGCTTTTGGAGGAGGAGATCGCCGGAGGGGATGAGTTGGACCGGTTTGCACTCGGAATGCATGTTCGCAATCGCTTCGACCGGGTACTTGATACGCATAGCTGCCTTTTGCCAAAAGCAATTGCCGTCGAGATCATGAATTTTTCCCGAGCCTTTGCGCGTGACCACAATCTTGGTGTGTTCGATCCGGATAAAAACCCGGAAGGGCTCGTCCGATTTCTGGTCGTTCGAACCAGTGAAGCCACGCCTGATGTGATGGTGAATCTCGTGACCTCACGCAGCGAGCCTAAGATCATGGAGAAGTTTGCGAAAGAATTACGCGAACGGGTGCCGGGCGTAACAACAATGGTCAACACGATCAACGGCAAGCGAGCGCAAGTCGCGACCGGAGATGCAGAGCATACGATCTTCGGCCCTGGCACGATCCGTGACAGCATCGGCACAAATCAATTCCAGATCTCGGCACAATCTTTTTTTCAAACGAACACGCTCCAAGCCGAGAAGCTCTACCAAGCTGCATGCGAAGCCGCGGAGCTAAAGCGTGATGACATTCTTTGGGATCTCTATTGTGGCACCGGCACGATCACACTTTTTGCTGCCCATTTGGTGAAGCATGTGCTCGGAGTCGAACTTGTCGAGAGTGCAATTTCGGACGCGCGAGCAAATGCGCTTTCGAATAGTATAGCAAATGTGGAATTCGTCGCGAGTGATCTTCGCAAGGCTTTGACGACTCCCGAATTCCTATCGCAGTATGCTCGGCCCACTGCGATGATCATCGATCCGCCTCGAAGTGGAATGCATCCTGAGGTAGTAAAAGAAGTTGTCGAGCTTGCACCGGAGCGCATTGCCTATATCAGCTGCAATCCTGCAACGCAAGCCCGCGATATCGATCTGATGCGAGAGCGCTATGAACTCATCTCTATCGAACCGGTCGATATGTTTCCACAAACATTTCACATCGAGAGCGTGGCAAAGCTTCGAAGAAAGTAACGAACACCGTTATTAACGGACACTAGCGTCATAAAAAAAGCCTCTTCCAATTTCTTGGAAGAGGACTCTCGTAAAAACAACTGCGGAGTGTTCGAACTACTTGCGCACCGAATCGCGAATCGGACCTGTTGTCGCATCTTCTTCGATACTATTGATAACCCAAACGCTCTCCGTGCCCTTTGTATGTTTGGTGAGCAGTGCAAAATATTGCATTCTCGAAATCCCACTACGATAGGTGAGCATCGCGTTGTTATCCCTCATGTCGCTGAGCACAACATTTTCCGGTGACATAAGATGTGGCGGAATCGCAGGCATTCCATTTTGTGCCGTCATCGGGGACGCAGCCGCAGGTGGTGTGCCCGGCGAAGGGGATGCACTCGGTCCATTAAATGCGAGCATCTGTTTAAGCGCTGCGACAGGATCGTCGGGGCGCTCGGCCTTCGGAAGATTCATCAGGCTATCGATGATTTGAGGCGTGTTTGGAAACACCATGATCGGTCCGCGTTGACCCTTTTGAATCGAAATGCCGTTCGGAAGCTTGAGCGAATCGGTCGGAATCACCGGAGCGGGATCTTTCGATTTTGCGCAACCCGATAACGCGCCGACCGCAACTGATGACGAGATCAGCGTGACCGCAAGCAGTGGTGCATAGAGCGCGCGAGGGAAAAATGTCCGAGAATAAAATAATGGTCTCACGTGTTGTTCAAAGCTAAATTTGTACAAATGCAACGGCACAGCTGCTTCGCTTCGTTCAAGCGAGTAGCATTTCGCCGTTGTGACTTCAGTATCTGTTTTGCAGAGCCGTTGATTTTATGGAAACAATAACCATCTACCAAAAGCCCAGTTGTTCGAAGTGCAGAGAGACTATAAAACTCCTGGACACGAAGGGCGTTCCATTCCAGGCGATCAATTATTTCTTTGAACCGATCGATCGCGAGACGCTCAGCGTACTTTTGGGAAAACTCGGAATTCGTCCGATTGAATTATTCCGGAAGAAAGAGGAGCGGTTTCGTGAGCTTGGAATCGCGACAAGAGCGCTCACCGATGAGGCATTGATCGATATTTTAGTCGAGTATCCAGAGCTTATCGAGCGACCAATCGTAGTTCGAGGCGATCGAGCCATAGTCGCAAGACCTCCGGAGCGAATTCTCGAATTGTTTTGAAGTAGTTCGTTGCCGAAAGCTTTACGTAGTCGTGCTCAGATCGTTAAACTTGTCCGCTCAAAGCTAAACTTCCTGCGCACCTATTGCGATGAGAGCATCTTCCATTGGAAGCCGTTCGACCGGAGTTCCTCTTCGCAATTTCGATTGCCCGCTGCCATTCTGATTCAGTGCGTCCGTCACAACTTCCGGATTCTCGACGATCGGCATTCCTGAACGTCCAAGCATATCGGCTCTCGGGCCCGACTCGAAGTGCAATTGCGCAGAGCCAAAAAACTCTCGAAGATTTGCGACCAAAAGATCGCGCGATTTCGTCAGCACATCTGTCGTGTGTTGATCGGCGACACCGAGATAGATAATATTTTTTCGAAGTCCGCAAAACTCGACGTGCTCCATCTGATGAAACAGCGAGCGACTTTTCGATTGCAGCGTAGCGACGAAATCTTCCCATCGTGACGCCACATCATCCGGATCAAGTTGCACACTTGTGAGCGTGACGGCTTCACTGGCAACACTTGCACTTGTTGAGGCAGCTTTGCGAGGCGCTGCAACCGGCGCACTGACAGTTCGTTCAGGCGTAGCAACGGAACGTGGCGCTGGCGGTTCTGCTTTAGGCGTAGGCGGTGCGGTAGCTGTTGACCGCGCAGGTGCTGGTTGAGCAACTGGCTCACGTTGCGGCGTCACACGCGAAGGTAGTGCGGTCCCTGATTGCATTGTTCGAATGCCTTCCAAAAGCTCCGCAAGATCCATTGCGCGCTCCATCAGCATCATCTCGACGAGTGTTAATTCAAGCACGATGCGTGGTTGCTGCGCTTGCTTCAGGCGTTCTAAGGCAGATTGCCCAAGCCGAACCAGTCGTGTGACATCGCCTTCCGCAAAATCTCCCGCGATCTTCACGTAGCGCTCCTGATGGAGCTTTGCAACCTCGACGAACTTCGTCTCTTTCGTCACGATCACCGTCAGAATATTTCGTAAGTGATCCAGCAAGCCTTGAAAGAACTCCTCAATGTCATAACCGCGACTAACGATCTGCTCGCCGATGCGAAATGCTTCTTCGGGTTTGCGAAGTGTGATCGCGTCCGTGATCTCAAAATAAAAATCTGCGTCGATCAAGTTCAGTGCATCGCGCACGTGCGCCGTATCGACAATCATACCACAATAGGCAACGACCTGATCGAAGATCGACTGTCCATCGCGCATCGAACCATCCGCTTTCTTCGCGATGATTAGCAGCGCATCATCCTCGATCGTGATCTTATCCGTGTCAGCGATCAGACGTAAGCGTGTGACGATCTCGCCAACTTGCATGCGACGGAAATCATAGCGCTGAGTACGCGAGAGAATTGTCGGAAGTACTTTGTGCACTTCCGTAGTCGCAAAGACAAAGATGAGATGTTTCGGAGGTTCTTCGAGTGTTTTCAGAAGTGCATTGAATGCGCTCGTCGAGAGCATGTGCACTTCGTCGATGATAATCACTTTGTGATCGCCTTGGAGTGGCGGATACTTGACGTTATCGCGCAACGTGCGAACATCATCGACGCCGTTGTTCGAAGCACCATCGATCTCGCTCACATCCATCGAGCGGCCATCGGTAATCGCGAGGCACACCTCACATTTATTGCATGGCTCGTAATCATTCGTCGGGGCGTTCGGACAATTGATCGCCTTGGCGAGAATTCGCGCGACGGTAGTTTTACCGCAGCCACGAGGACCCGTGAAGAGATACGCGTGCGCAAGGCGATTCTCACGAATCGCATTTTTGAGTGTGCGCGTAACGTGATCTTGCCCGACGACTTCGTCGAAGCGCATCGGACGCCATTTTCTCGCGGTTACAAGGAAAGATTCAGACATATAATTGCTTTCGCACTTAGGCGAGGTAACGCGTTAGTGGTGATCTGGCACTCAACAATAAAGGGCACCGCTAATGTTCGGAACGGTAGGCCGGAATTTCCGAAGACTCCAAAGAAAACCCCGGCCAAAGAAATTTTACTGCAAAAAATCTTACCAAAAGAAATCTTACCAAAAGAAATCTTACTGCCAATAATACCCGAGAAGAATATTCATCTCATCTTCGGACGTGAGGCCGAAACGGAGCGGTGTGCTGCCGTCATTCTGCCACGTCGTCTCGGAATAGAGGCTCTCGCCCGGTTGCAACACAAGATCCATGTTCACGACTGTCGGTTCGTGCCAATCGAGATTGGAATAGATCGGCTGGCCGGTCGGGCCTTGCTTCCAGACCTTAAAGCTGATAAGATGACGGTGCGTGTGCGAGGTCAGCATGAATAGATGCGTCGGCACGGTTTGCGCAGGCCACTTGAGCTTGCGTGTATAGGTCGAGTGGGCAGGGATAGTAAAATTGTTGTCGGATATGAGAAACGGAGTCGCGACATGTTGCACCGCTGATGCTTGCGTGGTGAACACATTGATATAGGCTTCGCCGTGCATCGTCTGGTTCGTAGGATTGACATAGTGCGAATTGAGATCGAAACCTTTGTTCGGCGTGAGTGCGAGTGCAACACCTGCGGGGAAATCGTAGTGATACTCGAGCGTCTGTGCGCCACTCGTAAAATCACGATTGCGGCTCATCTCGTTATCGTTGCGATCGCGAAGCTGTCCGTCTGTAAGCCCTTCTGCCTGGCCATCGACGGCCCAAAGTATAAAGTGATGACTACCTTCGCGCATACGAATATCCATTGAGTTCACGTATTGCGTTTGCGTGTTTGGGTTATTCTTGTAAAGAAAAATTTCGCGTTCGCTTCCGGCGGGTATCGTGTATTCCGGCATGTGTATCTGAAATCCGGTACCCAAAGCAGGAACTGCAAGCGGCACAAGTGCTGCCTGAAGATCATTGGAAGAATCCTTGAGCAGATTCGCATCTGCAACGGAACCCGTCCTCGGGCAACCGGCAAGAATCCATTGACGAATAAAATTCACTTTGCCTGCGCTAAGCGGATGACCGTTCGGCATCTGATCGCCCATGCCGGGCTCCAGCAAACCACTTAGCTTATTAATGAGGAAGCTATGCTCGGGATGTCCCATGTAGATGCGCATCATGCTATCGGCTTTTGCGGCGACTGCGTTGTAGGGCGCCACACCAACCATGCTCGCGTACGCATTGTCGCTATCGAGCGCGAGATGTCCGTTGATCGAAGCATCTTTTGTATTGTGGCATTGCACGCAACTCACTTGAATGATCTGCGACTTGATAAGTGAGTAGGTGCTCGTGGAGTCCTGCACCTTCATCGGTGGAACATCCACGGAAGTGGTCGTGCAGGAAGCCAACATCAGCGCAGCAAAGAGCGCGACGAAAAGAATATTTTTGCGAGTATGCATCAAGGGTATCAGAAGTTCGAAATTTCGTGAATAGAACAGCAGCTATATAGCCAGAAAAACTGCAAGTAAGTGCCCAGGGGACACAGAGTCTTGAATAGGCCACAAAAGGAGGCACAATAGAGGAAATTAGAGGCAAAAAAAATGGAGCGAATTTTCATTCGCTCCATTTCGAAAAAATCAAAACCAATTTTTCGGTTAGCTTCCCTTCGGGCCGGCGGCTTTGATGGCTTCGCTGGTACCTTCGGAATACTTTTCGAAGTTCTTACGAAAACGATCGGCAAGGCTGAGGGCAGCTTTGTCGTATGCGTCTTTGTCGGTCCATGTGTTGCGCGGGTTAAGCACTTCGTTCGGTACGCCCGGCACCGTTTGTGGAATTGCGAGACCAAAGATCGGATCGACATCGGTGGCGACGTTATCGAGTACACCGGAAAGCGCCGCATTGACCATTGCGCGCGTGTAGGGCAAATGCATACGTTTGCCAACACCATACGCACCGCCGGTCCAGCCTGTATTGACGAGCCAGCACTTCACATTGTACGCTTCGATCTTTTTGCCAAGCAAACCTGCATAGACATTTGGATGAAGCAGCATGAACGGTGCACCAAAGCAGGTCGAGAAATTTGGTTCAGGCTCCGTCACCCCACGCTCCGTACCCGCGAGCTTCGCTGTGTAGCCGGAGATGAAGTGATACATCGCCTGCTCTTTTGTCAAGCGAGAAATCGGTGGCAACACACCAAACGCATCGGCTGTTAGGAAAATAATATTCTTCGGATGTGGCCCAACGCTCGGCTCGACGGCATTGTCGATGAAGTGCAGCGGATAGGCAGCGCGTGTGTTCTCGGTCTTGCTGATATCTTCATAGTCAGGAGTGCCATCGGCTTTGAGCACGACATTCTCCAGCACCGTGCCGCGACGTATCGCATTCCAGATCTGCGGCTCTTGCTCTTTCGAAAGCTTCACACACTTTGCGTAGCACCCACCTTCGAAATTAAACACGCCGTTATCCGACCAGCCGTGCTCATCGTCACCGATCAAGCTACGCTTCGGATCTGCCGAGAGCGTCGTTTTGCCGGTACCCGAAAGTCCGAAGAAAAGCGCGGTATCGCCATCGGCACCAATGTTTGCCGAGCAATGCATCGACATCACACCTTTGAGCGGCAACAAATAATTCAGCGTAGTAAAAATAGACTTCTTCATCTCGCCTGCGTATTCCGTACCGCCGATAAGTATGAGTCCCTTCGCGAGATCGAGTACAATAAATGTCTCGCTATTGGTACCGTCGGTTGCAGGATCTGCCTTCACACTCGGAAGATCGATGATCGTGAATTGCGGACGATGCTCTGCAAGTTCCGCGGTCGTGGGACGAATGAAGAGGTCATGACAAAAAAGATTATGCCATGCGTACTCATTGATAACGCGAATCGGAAGTTTGTGCGCTACTTCTGCGCCTGCAAAAAGATCGGCAACAAAAAGCTCCTTCTCATTCATCGCTTTTACCATCTTGCGGTAAAGCTTATCAAAATTCTCTTGCGAGATCTCTTTGTTTACTGTGCCCCACCAGACATGCTCTTTGCTCGAAGGCTCACCAACAATAAATCTATCCTTGGGGGAGCGACCCGTGAACTTGCCGGTCGAAACCACGAGTGCTTCATTCTTCGCAAGTTTGCCTTCGCCACGAGAGAGGGCTTCAGCATAGAGCTCCTCAGACGAAAGATTGAAATTGATCCGGTTGTGAGATACTTCGTGCTCGTGAAGCGAACGGCTGCCGCCGGACTGCTGTGAATGTGTCGTATCGGTCGAATTTGCCATGATTTCAATAATATTCTGTCAAAACGGAGCAATGCAGACTCGGGCTCCGTGTTCTTTAGGAATAGTACAAAACAATCTATTCCCAACAAAAATCTAACCCAAAATCGGAAAAAGGAGGGAATTGATTCCAGAGAAGAAAATATTCGCTCGCCCTTGATCTGTTACGGAGCGCAAGAATACCTGTTTTGCCAACGCGACGGAAAGACGATTTCTGGAGATCATTCTTGGGAAATAGCTTCCGCTTTGAACCTACGTGCCGTGAACGTCATTGAATTGTTAATGCTGAATTTAGCAGAATTGAGCGAGGTTCTATTTTAGTGGCGGCGGATTTTGAAACATCGGGGCAGGTTTACTCGTTTAAAGAAAAAGGAAACGCACCGAATTGGTCTGCTGCGCTTTCAAAAATATTTCCACCACTCGGAACCTCGCAAATTATTCAAAGCCGCGAATGGAATAAACTACGCCGTAATTGTGTATATTAAGGGTCGGATACTTGCCATCGTTGCAGCGCTTTGGGGCGTTGGAGTGTAGGCAGTGAATATTTGTGGTTGTCAAGTTCTTCGTTTTCCCTGTTCTTCTAAATTCCAAATCTGTTCGGTCAACAAAAATCGATAAGTCCGTTATGTATACTCTCGAAAAATCTATTGCTCGCTTTTTGACATCTCGTGCAGCGCTTCTTTCTTTGTTGCTCGTTGGATTGGTGCTTTCGCTCGGTGCGAGCATAAGCAACGCACAGTGCGGCGGACAAGGAATCAAGATTGTGGAGCAGAAGAACTCCGGTACAGAATTTCTGATCGTGTTTCAACAGAACGCAACCCTCGCCGATACCGACCCGGGTTATGTCGATCTCTTTATCGCATCGACGGGCGACACTGCAACGGTGACAATTAATTGCCGTGAGTTTCCGCTCTTCAGTCATGCGATTCAACTCGGTAAAAATCAGTCGGTATCATATCGCATCTCTGACGACATCACACCTCTCGTCGTTAGCTCCGAAAAAGTAGAGAATAAAGTTATTCGCATATTCGCGACTTCTCCGATTGTTTGTTACGGCATGAACCACAAGCAGTTCACCGCCGATGCATTGCTTGCGTTGCCTCGTAATACCGCCACGACTGATTATCGTGCGATGTGCTACACGAACACTCCCGGATCAGGGCCCGGTGACGAGACGCAATCGCAATTTGCTGTCGCAGCTTTTTCCGATGGTACACAAGTCACGATCACACCTGCAGCCCAAACACTATCGGGCAGCCCAGCGGGTGTGCCAATCAAATACACTCTGGATTCGGGGCAATGTGTGAACATTCAAGGGGATCCGCTGCGACGGGGAGAGGACATGACATCGTCTATTGTCACTTCGAACAAACCGGTCGTTGTTTTTGCGGGGCATGTTTGCGCGGAAGTTCCGGTCGGTGCAACGAGTTGCGATCACCTGTGTGAGATGATTCCACCTACGGCATCCTGGGGACAGGAATTTGTCGCGACTAATTTTGCTCCGCGACTCGGCGGCGACATCATTCGCATACTCGCGCTCAATGACAATACGGCCGTCACGATGGATGGTCGTCCGTGGGTCACGCTCGCTGCCGGAAAATTCAAGGACACACTTATTTCGAGTGCCGTTACGATTGAAACATCGGGCCCGGCGTTGCTCGGAGAGTTTGCACACACGGCTTGGGATCAGGGCACCGTAAACGGCGACCCGTTCTTTGCGATTGTTCCGCCGCTGAATCAAACCTACACTGATTTTACATTTTTTGCAAGTCAGGATCCGGCTTATCTTCAGCAGTTTGTCATCGTGGTAACGGAAACGAGTGGCAAGGGCCTCATCACGTTGGATGGCACGCTTGTTCCTTCGGGAAGTTTCCAAGATTTGCCGCAAGCGCTTGGTGGTTTGAACTATTCTATTGCAACGCTCGGCATCTCGGGTGGTAGTCATTCGATCTCGACGCGCAACGATCGTCAGCATGGCTTTACGATTCTTAGTTATGGTTTTGGCTCGTTCGATTCGTATGGTTACACGGCCGGTGCATTGTTGAAGCCGTTACGTGGTGTGCATCTTCGCGATAACGGTCAGACGACGCAAGCTGCATCATTGCTAAAGCGCAAGAGTTCGATCGCGCTGCGAAACATTCTGGGCAATCGCGTATATGTCGATAGTGTGACGGTGCAGTTGCAAGGCGATAACGCAAAGTTCTATACTGCAAAGATGCATGAGACATATCTCGATTGGGATCATATCGAAATGGGCGATGAAGCCATCATGCATATTGATGTGACGCCGCCAAACGATGTACCACTGAAGGCGAAGATCAGAGCCTATACGCACACTGCTGACTGGAATGATTTTTCTTCGAGCGATCTCGAGATGACGATTCTGCCATCGGTAGCAAATGCAGTCGCGAACGAAGCGATCTCAAGCGCAAGCTTTGCGAGTGTCTATCCAAATCCCTTCGGCGGACAAACAACAATCTCGTTTAACTTGCAGCAGCACGCAGATATGTCGCTGAAAATATATGATGATCTTGGAAGGCTTGTGCAGACACTCGTGCAAGACGAATTGGCAGCGGGCCCGTATGCAATTAAGTTTGCCAAGACCGGCCTCACAGAAGGTCACTACACCTACGAGTTGATCTCCAACAAACTAAATCTCCGCGAACGCGGATCTTTGGTGCTGTCGAGATAGTAGGTGCGAACTCGAGATAGGGCGAAGGCTCTATCTCGCTTTGAACTCGGCGACGAGCGTGTGTGCAAGATCGTAGGCTGTGCCTTCGCCGCAAGTGATGCGGGCGAGTTCGTGTTCGAGTGCAGCGTTGCGCTTCGGAGTCCAGAAGTCGATACGCAACATTGCGTCAACCAATTCTTGCACACGTTGGCGCTCGCGTGATGCGCGACGAATTGCGAGGCCTCCGGTTTTTACGAGATGCTCGCGATGACGATCGATCTCAGCGATCACAGCGTCCACTCCATCGCCTTTGCTTGCGATCGTTTTTACGACATCCGGAATCCATTCATCCTCGGCGTGCGTGATGCGAAACGTGAGAATTGTTTTAAGCGCTTGCACAGCTTGGTCGGAACCCGCGCGATCTGCTTTGTTCACTACAAAGAAATCGGCGATCTCCATCAAACCGGATTTCATCGCTTGCACGGCATCGCCCGATTCCGGCACGAGCACAACAATTGTCGTATCGGCGGCCTTTGCAATATCTAGTTCCGATTGTCCAACGCCGACAGTTTCAAAGATTACGAAATCGAATCCCGCGGCGTCCAGCACATCAGCAGCATCTTTAGCTTTTGCAGAAAGTCCACCAAGCGATCCACGCGTTGCCATCGAACGAACGTACACGCCCTCGTCCATCGAGATCTCCTGCATGCGTATCCTATCGCCCAGCAATGCACCGCCGGTGAATGGACTCGTTGGGTCGATCGCGATGATGCCGACAGTCTTGCCTTGTTTGCGAAGCGTCTTGGTAAGCTCAGACGTGAGTGTCGATTTTCCGGCACCGGGCGGACCGGTGATACCGATACGGTACGCCTTCCCGAGCGAAGGTGCAAGCGTGCGCAATAGTCCGGCGGTCTCCGGATAATCATTCTCGATTAGCGTGATCGCTTTGGCAATCGCGCGCCTATCGCGAGTAAGAAGGCGTTTGGTAATGTCCTGAATATCC
>JBDTCS010000042.1:0-16937 GCA_039923455.1 Kapaibacterium sp. (SeqCode)
ATTTTGCCATCGTCGGTGATGTCGTCGTTGAGATAGTCATACTGGAAGCGGGTAGCGGCGACGCAGGTTTGGTGGCGAGCATCACATCGACATCTGCCTGGTCGAGGGTGCTCATGAAGATATTGCGCGGATTGCTATGCTTGACTTCGAGATTGCCGACGCCGCAGCACATATCCCAGACGATATAATCCTTCTGCCAATTCTTTCCGAGCGTTTCGGTCAGCTTGTCATAGGCCTTGTCGACGACCTTGAGCGGCGTGTAGTACGCGCCTTTGAAGCTGCGCTCATCAATTGGGATAAGGCTATCGCGGCGTTCGAGTAAGTAGTTGCGGTATTCGCTCGCAGGCGGCTTGTGGTAAATTGCCCAGAACCGCCGATAACCTTCTCTGCTTCCGAGTTCATAGACTTTGCCACCGAGCAGAAAGACCGGTGCATTCCCCTTATGCAGCAACTGCGCCGTAAGGTTATCGTGCGTGGCGTTCGTGCCGTCGTGCATGATATCGGCAAAGAAGAGCAGCGCATAATCATCTTCGGGGACTCCGTTGATCTCGCGTCCGATCATCTCCACCCATTTATCGAACACCTGTTTTAGGTTATCGGGGGTAATCTGAATGCGAATGATCTCGCCTTTCTGGATCGCATCCTTGAAGGTGCGGAGAAATTCCTCTTCTTGCGTTTCGATTCTAAACGAAACGAGATAGGTACCGATATACGCAGAGACCGTATCTAATGCCTCCTGTGTGTAACCGCTCGCCTTCTTACCCCACTTGATCGTCTTTTTTGCGAGAAATGGAATCACATCCGAGCTCTTCATGATTGCCGCTTTCTGCGTATCGACGACCGCCAGAAACGGGGGGACGTACTCGCCTTTGTTCAAAGCCTGCTGCACATAATGTAGCAGTTGCGTAAACATCGCGTAGGTGGAAATCTTGTAGGAGTCCTTTGCCTCAAACCAAATCTCCTTGGTTTGAATATCAATGAGGTTTTTTGAGTATCCCTTCAGACCTAAGGCCTTGATGTAAATATCCTTTACATCCTCTTCGCTTTTTGCGAGCTTCAGTTTATCAAAAAGCGTCATGAGTGGTGAATGTTAGTGCCTATGCTTTCTGTGTTCGATGATTCGTAGCAGGGAGAACACACCGCCGGGCGGTGGGTGGTTCCCCGCTGCGGGTGTGTTATTCGTGGAGTGCATCGTATGGGGATCCCCTCACCCGGCCTCTCCCCCGCCTCGGCGGACTTACAGCGCTGGGAGAGGAGTAAGAAAAAAAAAGGGATGTAGGAATAAAAAGAGGAGTAGTAAGAGGGTGGTAAAATAGTAGGTAAGAGGGTAAGTAAGTAAGACAGTATGTAAGAACGAGCCTACTTCGTGACACGCACTGGCTCAGAACAAAATACCCGCCGATTGAGCTCGGCGGGTACTACAATTTGGCTTCTACCAATCTTACTTTTTCTTAAATACGTCTGCTTTGGGGTGCGTGTTGTGTTTGTATTTGGTGACTGTCATAGTTAGCTCTTGGTTGCCGGTGACGGCGATTTTGTAGGGGAGCATTATGCCATCGACCGCTTTGTAATCGCTGAAGGCAAGTTCGGTTGGGCCGGCGGAGCTGTTTTGGTCGCGCTCCATGAGGAGGCCAGTCTTTTTGCTGATGAACCACTTTTCGATCGATGCATCCGGACGCGTTACTTCGAGTACGTAGCATGGTTCGCCGAGTTTGCTCGGCATTTCGCCGATTAGTCGTACGCTATGTCCCGCGGTTTGCAGATGGAGCTCCGGCAGAAATTCTGCGTCGGTCAATTCGTGCTGAAGATCGTCGCCCTTTAGCTCTTGCGATTGTGCGCCTTGCTGCATCCATACGTGTTCGCCATCTACCCAATTGTGCATCACGCCGAATGGCAGCGTAAGCGTTTCGTATTTTTTGTTCGGGGCGGCTTCGATCGAAACAAGTTTGCCTGCGATCTGTTGGCCTTGCGCGTTGATCTGCACATCGGCTTCCGTTGTGCGGTCGGTCACTTTCTCCAATGCTTTTTTGCCAAGCACTCCGTAAAATTTGGTGAGCACTTCTGCAAGCGTTGCCTTCGAAGGTGTGAGTGCTGGTGCGGAAGCGGTAGCCGGTGCCGAACCTTCCAAATTCAGATTGACATCATAGACCTTCACATCACCAAAGCGTTCGAGTTTGCTTTTGATCGCTTTTGCATCGCCTGTTACGATCACTGCGATATCATTCGCGGGATAGACTTTCTTCCCGATTGCGACGAGTTCATCACCGGTCATGTTCGTGATACGCTCGGCATACGTTTGAAAATAATTGTTCGGCAAGCCGTACTCGATCGTTGCGAGCGCCTGCACGTTCATCATCGTAGGATCCGCAAGCGACATCAGATACGAACCGGTCACGATGCTCTTATCAAGATCCATCTCCGCACCTACGATCGGTTCGCTCGAGAGACGCTTGTACTCGTATAGCATTTGATCAAGTGCGGAATCGGTCACCGCATTCCGAACCCCTGCCACAGCCACAAGCACACCACGATCGATCGATGCTGTTAGCGAACCACCCGGTGTATATGTATATCCGTGCCTCTCACGAAGATTTTGAAAAAGTCGATTTTGAAAACCGATCGTGCCGTTGCCTGCAAAGATTGCTGCAAGGAACGCGGCTTTGTCATAGTCCGGATCGCTACGCTTGAGGCCCAAGCGCTGCAAGCGAATGTTCGATTGCACGGAACCCGGACGGTCGATCAGAATGATCGGCATGCCATGGATATCATGTAGCTCAGTGTATTGCGGAATCGCTGGAGTCACAGACGCCCAATCACCAAATGCTTTTTCGAGCATCGGAAGAATTTGCTCCTTCGTAATATCACCGTTGATCGAAAGCACCGCGTTGTTCGGTCCGAAATTTTTTGCATGCCATGCACGGACTACATCGACGGTGATCGCTTTGACGGTCGCTTCGTTTTCGATTGCACCGTACGGATGATCACCGAAAATCAGTTTGCGTCCCATGAATCTGCCCGGCGAGCCAGCATCTTTCTTTTCGGCAGCAAGCGCTGCATCACGTTGTGCGATATACTTCGCGAGCTCATCGGAGGGGAAACTTGGATTGCGAATGACATCGGAGTAAATCGGGAGGATCACAGCGAGATCTTTCGTCAAGCCTGAAGTATAAATATTAATATCATCTGCGTTCGCGACGGCTGCGATCTGCGCACCGTAGAAATCGACCTTCTTTGCGATCTCATCGGCGGACATCGTCTTCGTCCCCTTCTCGAGCAACCTTGCAACTGCTCCGGCTGCACCGATATTTTTTCCATCGACAGCGCTACCGGAAAGTATCAGCGTACGGAAGAACACTACGGGCTGGCGGTGATCTTCGACGAGTACGACGCGCAATCCGTTCTTCAGTTTGAATTCCGATGTAGTCGGTGCATTCAAATGTGGCACAGGCCCAGGTGCGGGCTTCTGCGACATGTTCGTTTGCGCGAGACCGATGTTTGTTGTGCCAAGCACGATGCTCAGTAGCGCAACAGCCAGAAATGTAATAGTCAAATTCTTCATTTCGATTTTCATAACACTCTTAAAAATTATTGTCGTGATTGAGATCTTCACAAAAGCTTACTATACACGAGGATTACTATACGCAAGGATTACTGTCCTCCTGCGCCGCCGGCTGCGGGTGCGGGTGGTACGGTATAGATGAGTACAGTGCGGCCTGATTGCTTCAGGTATTGATTGGCTACGCGCTGTATGTCCTCGCGTGTTACGGCGAGATACCGCGATAGCTCCGTGTTCACACGCTCGGTATCGTGATAGAGTGTATAAAAATGTGCGAGCTTAAGCGCAATCGATTGCACGCTCGAAGCTTCAGTGATCAGATCTTTGGAAGTCTGATTGATCGCTTTCTGATATTCTTCTTCGGTCACACCTTGCGTCTTGATCTTTGTGATCTCTTCATCCATCGCTGCGCGAAGCTTTGTAATATCTACCCCCGGTCGTGCAACAGCAAGCGCAGCGAAGAAGCCAGCGGATTCCTGTGCAACGGGAAATGCAGAGACCTCTTCAGCAAGTTGATCTTGATCGACCAGTCGCTTCGTCAGGCGTGAACTGTTGCCCGAGGAGAGGATCGTCGTAAGCAAATCAAGCGCATACGCATCTTTGTTTCCTTCCGGAACGGTGAGCCACGCATACGCAACAGCTGGGAGTGGTGTTAGCTTTTCCTCGATCGTTTCGGTGCGCTCGGAAGTTTGTGGCTTTATCACAATCTCGGGACGATCAATAGGCGTCTCGCCTTTTGGAATCCAACCGAAATAATCGGTCACTGCTTTTTTCGCTTCGGCAGTTTGGAAATCACCTGCGATGACGAGCGTAGCATTGTTCGGAACGTAGTACTTTTTGTAGAATTGCTGAAACTCGCCGATCGTCGCTTGATCAATGTATTGTGCTTCACCGATCGGGGTCCACTCATACTTCGAACCTGCGAAAACAGATTTCGTCACGCGCAAAAAGAATGTGCCGTAGGGTTGATTCTCATAACGATTGCGGCGTTCTTCTTTTACAACTTGTCGCTGTGTGTTAACGCCAATGGAATCGACGTGCAACGTATGCATGCGCTCTGCTTCGGACCAAAGCAGCATCTTGAGGTTGTTGCTCGGAGCGTTATCTTCGTATACGGTACGATCCTGCGCAGTGAATGCATTCAGATTGCCGCCGCATTGCTCCATGTTCTTGGCGTACTCTCCGCGCTTGATATGGTCGGTCGCCTCGAACATCAGATGCTCGAAAAAATGTGCGAAGCCGGTGCGGGTCGGATCTTCGTTCTTCGAGCCAACATGATAATAGACTCTGACCGCAACGATGGGTGCAGAATGCTCGGGATAGAGAATAACATGGAGGCCATTCGGCATGTCGTATTCCTCGATCTTGATCGGCTTCATTCCCTGAGCCGAAACCGAAGCCGAAAGCCCGCAAACGCAAAGCGCCGCCGTGAGTACACTAAACAGGATTCTACTTTTCATAACAAAGATTGTGAACATCATACATGACACACCAAACACTGAACCGGAGCAGCCTCAAAAACGCCGAATCCGAACTGGATTCAGCCCTTTTCAGTGAAAAACCCATCAAAAGGGCGTGGAAAGCACTGCATTAACGCACGAGGATAGGAATTGTTTCAGGCGTGAAGCCGAGAACTCGCTCGGGACACACAACCACCAAATTGCACCGATCTAATTGTAGGCACAGTCCGCAGTTCTACAAGTGAGATCGCGAATTGGTGCTACTTCACCTGGTTTGCATTAGGGATTAATTTTTGCCCTACACGATCAAGCACCAGATTGGGTACATTGGTAGTAGATTTGCAAGATGCAAATCAGGTCAACACTATGAAGCCGCGCGCTCTCGGGTTGCTTCTTCTTATCTTTCTCTTATTCCCGTTGCGAGTCTTTTCGCAGCAGGGGTGGTATGCAATTCCTTGTCCGATTGCTACCGAGGATTTTGACGCAGGCAATGACACGATCCTCTCCGTTCTCAACTATAAGAGCGTTGCCTGTTCGAGCGACGGAGGTCTGACTTGGAGTTCTTATGCTTCGCTACCAATGGGCGGTTACGAGTACTGGTTTAGCGGTATCAAATCGAATGGCCCCGGTTCGGCATTGGTGTTCGGGCTCCGAGCGGAGGATCCGACTCACAATGTTTACTTTGCATTATTGTGGATGACCAAGGATGGAGGCAAATCGTGGACGCATCTTCGAGACGATCCGAGTTATGGACCCTCTTATGTGCTCATGGATCATGGAATGAAAACTCCATGCTATGGCTCTTGGGCTTCGCACGGATTAATTGGCAATGAATGGGCGAGCATTTTGGACAACAAATTTGTTTGGTCAGGACAAACTGAGAAAATTTGTGGTCTCGACTTTCAAGATTCGATCGGTGTCGCGATCAGTTCAAATCAGGACAAAACCTTTCATATTAACAGAACGACGAATCTTGGAGGAGTCTGGTCGAAGGACTCCATAACGATTCACGGTCCACCGAACACCACCTCCGTTCGAAGTTGCCGTAATACTTGGTTCATTGCCGATGATCGGCGGTTGCTCCGCTCCGTTGACTCGGGTGCAACGTGGTCGGCGCAAGCGACCTTCACTCAGCGTATTACCGGATTTAACTTCTTTGACTCCGTTGGATATTTATGTCTTAGTGGCGCTGACTATATCGAGCGAACTTCCAATGCCGGGCTAACTTGGTACCCGCAATCGTGCACCGACGGCGAGACTACAGTGTACAATGTCACACCGACAAGTTACACAACCGCCTATGCGTGGAGCAATAGCAACCAGATCATGAAGTGTAGTAATAACGTAGCAGCTTCGCCTGGTCCGGTATTGAGTATGCCGAGGAGCATTGATTTTGGACAAGTGGCCGCAAGTGTTTTGCAGAGCAAAACTGTGCTTGCACGTAATATTGGAACGGGTACGCTCAGCGTGACAAGCGTTTTGTCGGACAGTACGAATGTGACCGTCACGCCCACGACTTTTTCGCTTGCAACTGGTGACAGTATCACACTAACCGTGCTTTACACAACACACAACGGTGCGGGTGATCATATTCGAGTGGCGATCAGCTCGAATTCGATTCCGAGCAAGCAAGTCTTCACGATTCTCGGAAGTGCACTCGTGCCAACGCTCTCCTACTCTACCGACACGCTGGATTTCGGGAATGTGCGATTAGGAGAGACACAGACAAAAAAGATTCGCGTCACGAACAGTGGCAAAATCACCGCAAAGTTTCAGACACCGGAAGTCATCCCGAGTCAATTTTACTCATTGCAAGCTGACTCTGTTCAAATAACGAATAGCGGTATCCTCACCGTCCGCTTCTCTGCGAGAAGCCTGGGGCAGCAAACCGGTACGCTCATTCTCCATTCGAATGCATTCTCACCGGATACGATCGTGCTCATCGGTAACGGTGTTAGCGCAGAAGCGAACACGCTCAACGTTGATTGGCTGAAAAATATTTCGACAGCGGATCCATTGCAGGGCATCGCGACGAATGTTATTACGCAAAGTTCGGGCATTGCACTTGTTTCCGGTGCGGTTGGTGCGAGCAAGATCACCGACAATTTTCTCGACGTTCGGTTTGACGCGCAAGGCGTCGAGCGATCACGGCGAATTTTGGATCTGGATACGAATGCCTCCAACGCGAGAACATCGATGGAGAGTGATGGTCAAGACGGTGCGTACCTCGCGCATCTGATCATCGGCGGTAATCTTTCGGTTTTGCATCTCGACGCAAACGGAGATGTGCACTGGCGAGATACACTTCACTCGGGAAACACACAGGGTGTGTCCCCTGACTTCCCAATTTTGTTAACCGAGCTTAACGCATCGGGGCTAAGCTCATCGGGTGTTGCACTTTGTTGTGCAGGCTTTTCATACTCACGTTCGGGTAGTTTTCAGCAACTGGAGGAAAAGGGCCAATCTCTTTTCCAATCTTACGATCGAGACGGACACGTCCTGAGAAGCGACACGATCAACGGATCCTCCTCGTATTCGTACAAACAGCCTCCCAGGATCGACCTCGGCTATGATTGGGCTACCTCGCTCCTCAGCATCGGAAACAAGATCTATGCTGCCTTTCGACTTGATCAGGGACAATATCCCTACGGTTACCATATCCCAAGCCCGCTGCCCACCGAATATCACTCTTATATCTACAAAGCCGACACTGGGCGTGCTGTGCCGATCTTTGACGAGGTGAACCGGTTTGGCTCGGGATTTCTAACCACGTTTCAGAATAGACTTTACGAAGCCGAACGTGCAAACGATAGCTCGTTCCAACTTTTAGCATTCGATGATTCGGATCACATTGTTCGACGCTCTGTTATTCCAAACCCTAATGGCACAAGCGCAAATGGTACGAGTTCAGGTGACATTGATAATTTCTATGGAGTGGGTTGTGATTCATCTGGCAATGTTTTCATCTCTGCGACGAGTTCGACGGAGTTTTCGGGTGAGAAGGCATCGCTCGTTCGGTTTTCGCCGAGAGGCGAGTTTCTTTGGAAGCGCACCTTCGAAGGGCTTGGAAGCGGCGATGATATTCCGGTGAAGATCATCCTCGATCATGACTTCGCATATCAGCTCGTCAAAAGTATGGATACGAGTGGTAATGACTTTGTCTTGCTTAAGTATGATACCTCAGGCAATTTGATCTATCGGCTGCGGTACGATGGTTCAGGACACGGCGACGATGTACCAAGAGATTTCGCGATCGGATTGGGTGGCTCGATCTATGTTGTCGGTGGCGCGACGAATGCGCAAGGTGTTAAACAATTTACGGTGCTCAAGTATTTTGATTCTACCCTTGCCGCGGTTCAGCCACAGATCATTCCGGCAGATCTTTTCGATGCGCAGTTGACGATGAATCCCTGGCTGTTCTCGACAACACTTCAGATCAAGAAGCCACCCTTCGAGCGGATCAGTGTGCGTGTGTACGACATCCTCGGCAGAGAATATTTTAGTCAAACGACAACATCGAATACGATCGGTTTGAGTGCGGGGTTGTTTAGGGCTGGATTTTACACGATGGTCATTGAGGACGAGCATGGTGGTCTTAAGCTCCTCAAATTTATTCGAGAGTAGCTCGACTACCCATTTCTTCACACAATGTTATTCTGTAGCTGCGACAGATTGTGCTCCTATTGAAGCGGGACGTTCCTAGGTATTAGATATACTTGTTAATTTGCTGCAAAAACGGCCTGACTGGTAATACGGCTTTGCTTTAGTTTCAACTTCCTGATCAAGAGGACACTCCGCCTGCCCCCGAATCTAACGAATAAATAGAACTCTGGACAATTATGAGGTCCAAATACCTGCACATGCTCTTCTTCGATGGCCGGCGCTCACCCAACCGTTGGAGTCACTCTTATTACTTCCCTCCTAAGAACATTGCGACGGGGAGTGCGGCTTTGAATTTGCGGCCGAGGAGTTGAGGGAGATCTTCGTTGCGGAGATCTTTTTCGGTTAGGTCAGCTCCGAAGAGGAATTGCTTCATCTTAAGGTAGTGTGCGGCTGGGTTGGATTCATCGTAACCTTTGGGCATGCGTTTTAGCGATGCACCACCTTCGATTCCTTTCGGAAATTCTTTCACGAATGATTTGTCGGTGATCAACTTCGAAAACTTTTTATAATCGCCCGAGATTCTTTCGCGAATGCGTTTGAGTTGTGGCGGCATCGGTTGATACACTCCTCCACCGATAAAGACATTTATTCCTTTTGCGCCTTGCGGTTCGAAGCCCATGTAAAATCCGCACCACTCCTCTTTGGCAGTACCGACGATCGGGAAGGAAACTCCGATGTGTGTTTTGTATGGAGATTTATCTTTGGAAAAACGAATGTCGCGGTTGATTCGAAAGAGCGAGCGCTTCAGGCTTGCCTCGACTGGCATATCGAGATCATCGAATACAGCGGCCATCGCTAAGACCAGCGCTTTCATCGGATTGCGCAGCGAGAAATCATACTCATCGCGATGGGCTTCGAACCACTCCTTCTTGTTATGCCGCTTCAGTCCGTGCAAAAACTTGAACGTCGCATCGTCGAAGCCTTCGAATGATGGCGCTGGTTCGTCGGGTGGTAGTATCTTTTTTCCTAACTGCTTCTTGGTCGGCGGCATGTGTGCGTGTGAATGAACGTGTAGTAGCTGTAGCTCAAGTATTATAGGTCAGATTGGGTAAAGTGTGTTCCCAACGCCTAGCGCACAACCGGAATTTCTGAAAGGGTAAAATAAAAGAGGTGAGTTTTTTCAAACTCACCTCTTGCAAAAGATCACATACTCTTTTTTACTTCAGCAACATCGCCATCTTCTCGGCTTCGGTCATTAGACTGTAGGCCTTTTGGAATTGTTTGTCGTTCTCGAGCTCGATACGGCGCTCGACATCGTTGCCGTAGATCTGTCGTCCAATCTGTGCTTTGATAACTGTGCTCAGCCACGGCTTGTCAAGTGCGAGATCAGATTCCACGATCTCGACTTTCTTCGCTTTTGCTTTTGCAATTATCTCTGCAAACATTTTTTCCGGCAAGGAATACTTCGTTACGAATTGATCTGCGTTGTATGTTTTCTTGATCTCATCGACGTGCCTTGCAACATATTCCTGAATGTAATCCAGAATAACTGCGGATGCAATAAGCTTGCGTGTTGCGAGCTGCGTTGTATCGGTCTTGACGATATAATCCGGTGTGATACCACCACCACCATAGATTGTGCGACCGGCAGCAGTCTTGAACTTGGGACGCGTTGTGTCGCCAGGTTTCAGATCGTTGTTGTGCGCAAAGTTATCTTCATCTTCGTTATCCAAAAGCGAACGATCGGTCTTGGCGTACTTGCCACCTTCGTATGGCTTCTGGATAGAACGGCCGCTTGGTGTATAGTAGCGACTGATCGTAAGACGAAGCGCGCTGCCGTCGGGCAACTGGAACTGACGCTGCACGAGTCCTTTGCCAAACGTTGTTTGCCCAACGATGAGTGCACGATCGAGATCTTGAAACGCTCCGCTGACGATTTCGCTTGCGCTTGCCGAACCGTAATCGACGAGCACCACGAGCGGCGTCTTCTCATAGGCTTCACCCGGATGCGAAACCATTACGTCGTCAAAGCCCGATACGCGTCCTTTTGTAAATACGATCTTGTTATTGCCACCGATGAATTCATCCGCGACTTTCACCGCTTGCTCCAAGTATCCACCCGGATTGCCACGCAAATCCATGATGAGGCGTGTCATGCCTTTCGAGTGCAGATCATCAAGCGCTGCGCGAAGTTCGTCATAGGTCGTGCCTGTAAACTTCACAATATCTACATAACCCGTCTTGCTATCGACCATGAAGCTCGCAAGCAGGCTATTGATCGGAATAATATCGCGAGTGATCTCGAACATGATCGGAGCCGTGAGTCCGATACGCGAAACACCGACCGTTACGCGAGTGCCTTTTGGTCCGCGCAATGCCTTCTTGACTTCGTCTTCTTTTAAGTGTATCGCCGACTTGCCGTCGATCGTCACGATCTTATCACCGGCTTCGATACCAAGCTTATCGCTTGGTCCGCCAGGTACGGGCGAATCGACAGTGATGGTGTCGCGAATAAGCGTGAACGTTACGCCGATGCCTTCGAACTTTCCACTGAATTGCTCGTCGGATTCTTTGACATTCTTGACCGGCATGTAAACGGAGTGTGGATCGAGCTTACTCAGAAGCCCGTTGATCGCGGCTTCGTTCAAGTCATCAACGCTGACCTTATCGACATAGTACTTCTGTACCATGTTCATCACTTCGCTATACTTTTCGATCTGCTCCATGACGTTGTCGTCACTAAAAGCTTTCTCGATACGTGCACCGAGGAACACGCTGACCACAACGAGCATCATGCCCGTGATTGCGAGGCGGCGAGGATTGTAATACGTTCTCAACATAAAAAAAAGAGCTAAACGGAATTATACACTATGAATGACGAAGTATGAGATCTAAGAACATCACGGCTCAGGCTTAGAGCCGCCAACGATTGGAGTCAACAATATTAGATTTCATAATTTCTCATTCACGCTCACATTAAACAACAACCGCAAGAAGCGAAAGTTCAACGCTCACTACTACACTCGTTAGGTTTCCCTGCAATAACTCTGCCATTTCGTAGACCGACCGACTCTCCATCTTCAGACACTCGCCTCAGACGGAGTAGGTCAGAGCACAACGCCCATACAACCCTGTCAGGGTGCTACGATGGTCGTTTTGTCGTTCTCCGTTGCGGCCAATTTTACCTGGAACGTCCCCTCCGGCAACGACCTGCCGATGATCCAAGGGTTGAACGTCTTGATGTCTTTATAGGACGAGCTCTGCGCGATCGCCCAGTCTGCTAAGGCTGGAATCGGGCCTTTGACCTCTACTATTCTCGTCTGCGGATCATAGAAGGGTCGGGTGCGCGCAAAGTTCAATCCGTAGCGCTCGCCGTGCTCCATTAACTCCTTGATAGCCGCTATACGCAAAACATAGCGCATGGTTTCTTCATTGATGAAGAGATTCCAATAGCTATTCTGATGCTGCCAATCGGTGACCTGATGGACGTTCTCCTCGCCCATGTTGTAGCCTGCGGCGACCATAGTCCAGGTCGGAATCTCGGCTTTCATTTTCTGGAGATACTTGACCGCACCGGCAGTCGCACGGTCGGGATCGAGGCGATCGTCAATGAGATCATCTACGCGAAGCCCGTACCGAGTTGCCGTCCCCGGTACAAATTGCCAGAAGCCGTTTGCATTCGCAGGAGACTTTACATTTCGAAGTCCGCTCTCGGCGAGCATGAGATATTTAAAGTCAGTCGGAATTCCGGCTTCTTGTAAGGCCTTTTCAACTCGCGGAAAAATACGCTGCGAGCGCTTCCACCAAAGCAAGAGTTGATCGGCATTGCTAAAATTGTAGTACAGCTCACGCTCGAATCTTTCGCGGACCTCCCAATTCTCCATCGGCACACGCTCGGTAAATATGTAGACATCGGTTGGCGGATCGATCTCCGTCACACTTAGTCCACCCGCACCACCGGGATGCATAGGGTTTGCATTCGCGTTTGCAGTTCCTAGTTGTTCGGAGTATCGACTCTCGTACCATCTGTCGAGGAACGTCGCGAGCGAAACGAGAAAAACTAAGAGCACCAAGGCTCCGGCGAAAAGCTTTGCGGGTCTTCCAAACATTCTTTGCTTCACGTTGTTCTCTTCCATGATGTTACCTCTGGGGGATGCCACGCACAACACACTACCAGCCTTGTGCGCGCAAAGTGGTATCGACTTCCAGAGAACCAACAAGCTCTGCAACTGACTTCATTCCATTCTCTCGAAGATACACTTCAATTCCAGCAGCAACATCTATACCTGTTGCCGGATCGACGAAGTTTGCAGTACCGACTTGCACCATCGAAGCACCGACGATCAAAAATTCGATCGCGTCTCGAGCATTCGTAATGCCGCCGATACCGATGATCGGAAGCTTGCATGCTTTCCGAGCTTCATACACTTTCGCGAGTGCAATCGGTTTTATTGCAGGGCCAGACAGTCCACCGGTAACTGTCGAGAGACACGGACGCCTTGTCGTGACATCGACCGCCATTCCAACGACAGTATTGACAAGACTTATCGCATCTGCACCCGCTTGCTCAACGGCTTGCGCAAAAGGTGCGACGCTTGTCACGTTGGGGGTAAGCTTAATGATGAGTGGGCGCTTCGTGGAGCCACGAAGTGCCATCGTGAGTTCGGCTGTGCGTTCGACATTCGTGCCGAACGAGAGGCCACCATCTTTGACATTCGGACAGCTTACATTAATCTCATAGCCGGCAAGATTCGGCGTAGCGTTTGCTTCGATGAACTCCAGCACATCGCGGTATTCCTCAATGCTGGAGGCAGCGATGTTCGCGATGATCTTCGTATCGAACTCTGCTAAGTACGGCAACTTCTCCTTCACGAAAACATGCACACCGACATTCGCGAGGCCGATCGAGTTCAGCATTCCCGAAGCGGTTTCTATAATGCGATGCGGTTGATTACCAACTCGCGGCTTCCAACTTACCGATTTCGTAACGATACCGCCGAGCCTTGCGATGTCGCAATACTTACTCGCTTCGGCACCATATCCAAAAGTCCCGCTCGCAACAAGCACAGGATTTTGAAATCGCACGCCGGCAAGTTCGACGCTAAGATCGATCGCTTCGGCAACACTCGTTTTATTCTCTGACATTTATAGTACGATCTTACTCGATTCAAACGACGGGCCTTCGGTGCATACAAGTCGAAAGCGTTTGCCCGTCTCGGCGAATGTGGCTTCGTCGGTCATGACAGGACAACCTTGACAGATGCCGATGCCACAGGCCATCTCTGTTTCAAGACTTACCTCGCATGGAATTCCGAATTCACTTGCAAGATTTTTTGCAGCGCGCATCATTCCGGTTGGTCCGCAAACGAAAAGTTTTGGCTTGATGATCTGTTTTTGTTCAAGCGCAGTTCGAAGCAAAGAAATATTTGTGCCGTGAAATCCTTCGGAGCCATCGTCGGTCGCCAGTGCAAGTGCAGTTAAACCACGTAGCGCAAATAAATCTTTGGAACGCGCACCGTAATAAGTCATAATTGGAATGTTGCGTCGAGTGATCTCTCTCGTGAGCAAAGGCATCGAGGCAACGCCAACTCCACCGATCACAAGCACAGCAGTTTCGTAATCAGCACTTGCAACATTCCACGGATTGCCAAGCGGACCGAGCACATCGATCCATTCACCAACTGCGGTTGCAGCGAGTGTCGTAGTGCCTTTGCCAACGGTTTGAATAATTATCTCCGCTTCGTCACCATCAGTTTGATACACGCTAAATGGTCGGCGCAGCATCGGATCGGTGGCACCGATCTTGGGCAGAACATTCACGAACTGACCAGCTTGCGTTTCACGAGCAACGATAGGATTTCGAAACCGAATTGTCACGAGGCCCGGAGCAAGAACCGTTTTTTTCGTGACTTGGGAGAGCCGAGTGTTGCGTGCTACGAAAGCAGAGTCAGCAAATAAAGAAGAACTCACAAGGTCAAGATAAGAATAACAAAAAATAGTTGAGCAAACTTTTATCGAACAGGCAACGGTGGCACATTTCCACGAAGCGGACGTGAATTGTTGGGCCCGTGCGTTGAGTCGCTTGGTGGACTTGACATCGAACCCGGAATAGGAGCTGGTGGCATTCCCGGAGTTTCGCCGGGCATACCTCCGCCTTGTTTTGCGCGAAGCTCTTCCTCTTTCAATTGTTGCTCGTGCTCATGACGAATGCGTTCGATCTCTTCACGCTGCTTCTCTTCTTCACTCTTTACTTCTTTCGGTTCGATACGACGCGCAGTTTGTGGTCGTGCAAGTGAACCGGCATCGGCGAGTCTTGGACGCAAGACATCGGCGTACGACGAGTAGGGATACTCGCCAAGCACGATCTTATAATAGTGGAGCGCACTATCATATCTCGCGCCTTCTTCATAAAACACTCCGAGTGCGAACAAACTTCTTGCAGCAACATCTTCATGCGGATATTGCGCAACAATATTGAGAAGCGGCGGCTTCGCAGGTTCTATTCCCGAACTATGCAGCACACCATACGCAGATTTATATGCAAGCTCACCCGGAGAATCTTTCTGTCTCGGTCCGCCATAGAGCGTCATCGCTTGTCTGGCATAGATCGTCTCACCATATTTTGAAGTCAGCTCTTGCAATAGCGAATCACGTCGAGCGGTGTTCTTCTCACCCGACTCCAGTTGCAGCCACGCATAGACATCCTGCGCACGGAATAAATCTTTGGTGGTGTCCGGCAACACATAACGGATAGCAAGCGAAGACATATACTCTGCGCGGGCTTTCGGTACATCACCAAAATTTTCGTATGCACGTGCGAGTTCGAAGTGTAGTTTCGCTTGCTGAAAGTGCAGACTATCTATGAATACGGTTGTGTCCTTGATACCGAGTGAGGCCAACGCGTTATGTTGTGCACGCTCTTTGCGTAAGCGCATCTCGACTTGCTCGAGCTTCAGATCATCGTCCTTCGTTAGCGGCACTTCACGATCGGGTAACCAGCGAACTCCCAACACTTCTTTAAGTGCTTCGCTTCGAATTTGTTTTTCCTCGGCACCGGGGAGTGATGCATTTACTTTCGCACGCTTCACCTGCGCTTCGACGGTATCGAGATGTGCGAGATCATTGCGCCAACCTGCGAAATGCGCGAGTGCACGCATACGATCGGACACATAGTCGTTCATCTGTGAAGTCGAAAAATCTTTTGTCCCGACAAGCGGCGTTGCATATCGGGATGCCGTATCGAACTCACCCATCGCACGCAACAATTCGGCTTGACGATATTTCGAGCGCGAGACGATCGCCTGACTCGTTGAGCGAAGTGATGTATCCACAACAAAATATGCGTTCTTCACTTCTGGATATCCGTTCTGCCGGAATGCATCGGAGCGAAGATCTTCGTTTACGGCTGCACGAGCTGCGAGTTCGGTGGTGTACGCAAGTTCGTAGCGAGCGGTTGGATATGCATTCGAGAACCGAGACTTTGATACGACGAAATTTAGCTCTGCACGAGCTTCATCGAATTTCCCAATACGCCGCAGTGCGAGTGCATGCGCGATGCGAGCTTCACCTTCCAGATTATCATCCTTTGCGTTTGTGATCGAGCGCTGGAAAGTCGCTTCAGCTTCGGCCCATTTACCATCGAGATATTGCACGCATCCAAGTTCGTACGCCAAGCGGCTTGCTTCGAGGCCTTGCAAATTTTGCTCGGAAAGTTTTAGCTCCTCTTCCACTGCAGTAAGGCTATCTGCATTTTTTGCGAAGATGAGTTCGGCATACGCTCGGTGCGCGTCAGCCAAGGTGCGCTTGTCATTCGCGGCCTCAGCTTCTTTTACTGCTGTCGAGAGTGCGAGCGCTGCCGTATCGAGTTGATTGCTGTTGAGCATCGAGCGAGCCAAGAGCATCTGCACTTGCGAGCCATACTTCGTATCGGGATAGCGAGTCAGGAGTTCTAAGAACTTGCGCTTCGATCCGGCAAAATCGTTTTTGTAATATTGCGCTTTGCCGACGACAAAAAGCGCATCTTCGAGATACTTCGTATCCTTTTTGTTGGCGAGTATCTTTGAGCCAAGTATAATCGCAGAATCGAGATGCGTTGCGCTGCCCGATCCTCTCGGAGTGTTTTTTGATGGCGCGAATGACTCCTGAATTTTCTGCGATCGACCGGCTCGCATAGCCGCCTGACGCGTCTCATATTCTTCATCGAGCCACCTGTGACTGAGCACAGCAGCGGCACCACTGGATGCTGCAGGTTGACTCGCGAGTTGATCTTCATAGGCGGCAAGATGCCACTCGGCGAGATAGAGCGTATTAAAATAGGT
>JBDTCS010000043.1:0-15430 GCA_039923455.1 Kapaibacterium sp. (SeqCode)
CGAACGAATTGCAACTCGGCAATCCGACCTCACTGTCGAAACTGCAAAGCTTCAAGCCGGCGCTTACTTTTGCAAACTGCGATCCGGCAGTGGTGAGCTAAGCGTGAAATTTATTGTGCAGCATTGATATTCGAAAAACGAGTCCCTCGAAACTGCACACATGAGGGAGTGAATTTTATTCGCTCCCTTTCTGCCCTATAAATCTATCCTCCGGATTCTGAAAGAGTACGTTAAATGTCGTAAGACTTCCATACGATTTTGTGATGTAGCCTTCGAGCTCGATCTTCTCGGCCTCTTCGAGTTTTGAGGAGTTGATCTTTTGCTCGAGTACACGCAGATTATTCCTGACCGCGATTATCTTCTTGAAGAAGACATCGAGGTCGACTTCCTTCGCAAGTTGCGATGTATCGGCCGGTTGCATGACGAGTTTTCCGTGTCGGAATTTCGGTGCGATCGTGACGTCATTGTCGGGCGTCGTGAGTTTTTGGTCGAGCGCATTCGTGAACGCTTCAAAAGCGATGCGATAAACTTCTTCGATGATCATAGTGGTAGTTCAAATAAATTCTTGCCGCAACCTGCCCAAATTGGGCCAAATTCGAATACAAAGGTACTACCAAAAAGATTTGTGGGAAAAAGTGGTTGATAGTGTTGACTTTTGGTTTTTTATGCATTATATTGCAGTGCGGAGTTCGGCACACACCAATATTGCCCGTTTATCCTTGTGTGCTGAAGGACAGGAGCCTACACCGGTTTTTGTTCTTTCTTGTTTTCGGGAGATGTATAGACTTGAGAGCATTTTTGTTTTTGCTTCAGAGTCTCTTTGCCTGGTTTGTCAACGTTCTTTCGGTATGTTAATTGCCCCGAGGTGTCTGAAATATGGCCCTCGAAACATACCGAAAGGGCATCAATCGAATGCGTAGTCAATCCTCACACATAGGGAGGTAGCCGAAGCGACTGCCGGTCGCTTCGGCTGATTTGTGGCCTATGGGAGATCGAGAATAGCCTTCAGAGAGAAAGAGGGTGCACGAACGGAAAGCGTCCGTTTCGGCGTTAGAAATGAGGCAGTGCTCAGCACTTTTTGTTTCCTGCTGTGCTCCAACTTCTTTCTTCACCCTAAAATAGACGTCAAATTTTTTGGATCGAAAGAACGGCGGTCTTTTAATGTTTTGCTGTGAACCGTTTGCCCTGTTGTGACCGCTTGAATCGTAGCTTCACGCTTTACGACCAAAGCTGGCCTCAATTTGAAAAAGCAAAATAACCGGAAGGGTTTCGCTCTCAGATGCGACGCACTTTCCCTGAAAATACTATCAATGATATCACAACAACAGAACAACCCAAACTCGGGAGGTCTATGTGGTGAGGCATCTCAGAACCTGACTTCATCCGTGCGAACGCACGGATCACGTGAGGCCCTGCGAATTAAGCTCACCGTTTACGTTCTCCTCGCATTGTTTGTGATCGTCACTGCAACAGGTTGCAGTTCGACGAAGCAAACCACAACACTCGAATCCACCACCAACGGAAAGATACACGACCAAGCAGATCCGTTTTCGGTACTCGATGAGCAATCGAAGCTGGGTGCGATTGATCCGCATCTTATCGAAGAGCGCCTCGATGCTGCACGTCAGGAATGGCTACGCGCCGTTGCTTCGCAGCAGAAGGGGACACATGCGGAATCGGTGAAGCACTTCGAAGAGTCGATCGATATTCTCAATCGTCTTATTAACTATCCAAAAGTCGAAGAGAACACCGAGTTTCAGGATCTGACGCGTAGCGTGATGGCCGATTACGAGCGCTTCGTCGCGAAGATCGACTCATTGCCATCGAATGCATCGGTCTCAGCGCTTCGCGCAAAGTTTGATGACGATATGGCGAAGATGGATATTCGTCACGTGCCGATGCCGAACCCTGAGCTCGCGACTAAGACGACTATTCCGCTCACGATGAACACGTCGGTCGAACAGACGCTTGCTTATTTCACGCAAGGCAACGGACGTCCGTTCATGTCTAAGTGGCTGAACCGCACGGGAAAATATTTTCCGATGATGAAGAAGATCATGAAGGATGCCGGCGTGCCGGAAGAGATCATCCATCTTGCCATGATCGAGAGCGGACTAAATCCGAACGCTGTCAGCTGGGCGAAAGCTGTTGGTATGTGGCAGTTCATCGACGGCACAGGCTCACGGTATGGTCTGAATAATAATTGGTGGTATGATAATCGTCGCGATCCGATTGCTGCAACGAAAGCTGCTGCGCATCATTTGCACGATCTCTATAACTCACTCGGCGATTGGCATCTTGCGCTCGCCGCTTATAACTCGGGCATCAATCGCGTAAGAGCTGCGATGGCGCAAGCTGGTGGCTCGACAAATTTTTGGGTAGTTCGTCCGTTCCTTCCGAAGGAGACGCAGAATTATGTGCCACTGTTTATCGCGACGACACTCATCGCGATGGACCCAGCGCACTATGGCTTCAACGATCTGCATCTCGAAAAGCCGATGGCCTTCGATACGGTTCGAGTTCGCGAAGCGATCGATATCAATGCAATCGGTCGCGCAGCGGGTGTGAGTGGTCTTGAGATCAAAGAGTTGAATCCGGAGCTGTTGCAACCATCTACCCCGCCTATCGAGATTTGCGCGAACGGATATTGTTTGCGCATTCCGGTTGGAACATCATCGACGTTTGCAGAGCGACTTGCTGCACTTCCTGCTTCGGTCAAGATGCCGTGGCTCACGCATACGGTTTCGCACGGTGAGACCATGTTATCGATCGCACACACGTATGGAATCACTTCGACGCAACTTGCGGAGTACAATGATCTCAGCGAGAATCAGCGTTTGCGCCGCGGACAGAAAATTCGTGTCCCAATGGCACTCATGGTGCCACAAACCGGCGTCGATCCGGCACTCGCGCATAAGAATACCGAAGAAGAGACGAAGACTACCACCAAGCTTGTGCATCATGTTGTCCGCAAAGGAGAGACCGTGCACTCGATCGCAAGAAAGTATGGCGTCTCGACATCTTCACTCACCGCTTGGAATAAACTCGGACGGCGCGGACTCAAGCGTGGTGCGAGCCTGAAAATTTACGAGACAGTGCAAGTGCACATCGCAGCAAAGAAAGTTGTCAAGCCTGCGGCACCACTCGCACAAAAGGCCACACCGCCAGCACAGCTCGTGCAGCATGTAGTCCCGACCCAATCACTTACGCAGCCGGCTTCAGCGCAGGCGTCAGTAAAGATTGACTCGACTTCTGCCAAAGATCAAGGCAACTCGCTTTCGGATCCGAACACTGCTCAGGCAGCTGTAGCACAACCAGCTTTAGCGCCGCAAACACCGGCACCGGATGAAGCGGCGGCAGTCGTCGTGACTCCTGAAGAGCGTAAGAAGCTTGGCTCGTCGATGCATTGGATCACCTACAAAGTTCGCAAAGGCGACACGATGGGCAAGATCGCAGACGCACTCGGAGTTGGACTGACCGATCTTCGCTCATGGAATCACGGTGTGCAATCCGTAAAGCCAGGTCAAGCGTTGAAAGCCTACACGACCAACGCGATCGATCCGAGAGACGCAGCAGGAGTGGACGAAGAGGGGACACCAACGCTGCACAAAGTTCGTGCGGGTGAGACGATGACGAGCATCGCAAAGATGTATGGCGTTACGACCGCGAGCCTCTCCGCATGGAACGGCGACATGGATGCATCCGATCTTCGCGCAGGCGAGCACATTAAAGTATTTGCAGTGAACAAAACGGCTGCCAAAGGTGACCGTGCAGCCGAACGCTCGCATCACAAAAAACGCAGCGTTATTTATCGCGTTAAAGGCGGCGACTCGTTTTATTCGATCGCAGAAAAATATGGCGTGACGGTAAGCGAGCTCAAAGCAGCAAACCACATTCACGGTGGCACACTCGCCAAAGGCAGAAAACTTGTTATTCCGAATTGATGTAAAATTCCCAACTCAATCGAAAAAGGACAGGCCATAATGCCTGTCCTTTTTCATTTTGAGTCAGCCTCACACCCAAGTAGGAACAACCCAGGTACGAACACCCCACGCTCCTCCGACGAGTCATGTTGCCTTTCACAGTCTAATTTAGATCCGCAAGAATCAAAATTATGAGGAGGCTTCCAAAGTGAACAAAGCGCTATTTGAGTGAAATTAGTAGAATCTTAAATTAAATCTCAAGTAGTTGGCGGCTCGAAAAAATTCAGATTTACGATTTTATTTGTATTTTCATAGAAATCTTGGTATATTCGTTCTATACTTTTGGGTTCAGTTTGACTTACATGGTTCTATTTCACCATGCTATCTACTTACTGTTATGGAAAACAACAAAACCTTAGGTTTTGCTATATGGACTGCTATCCTCTCAGCAGTTATACTCTTCGTGACCTTCAGACCAACTATTGCTGCTGCGCAAACATATACAATATATACGTACAATGAACGAGGCGACAGCATCCCAAATAAATTCACCCCCAGTGACTCCAACTATGTTAGAAACGAGGTTATCGTTAAGTTTCGAAAAGGAGCACTTAACAACTCAATGCTTTGCTACACTTGTGATCGAGAGTCAGCTTGGCATAAGGGTGATCCACCAATAGCTTTGAGTGATTTCTCTGCGTGTCGGAACATGATATTATCTCAACATTTCAACATCGATAGTGGAATCTTGCCTTCCGCTCCGTTTATTGCTGCATTGCACGCAGTCGGAGGTCTCTATCTTCGACGCATAACTGCCGCCAACCCTTGCACCGATACTTTGAGTGTGTCACGACGCGGTGATACGATACAATCGGACGACTATGATTGGATGGTACTGAAGCTCAATAATGATACGAGTGTTCTGATGTCCTGTTTTCTACTTACTAACAATGTGGCAAACTCAGGTTGAATTGGTCGGTCCAAATAAACTCGGGCACCTCTTATCAAGAACCCCGTCTGATCCGGAATATCCCATACATCAGTATAGTCTCTCCAATATGATCGGCATGCCAACAGCTTGGGATTATGAGGTTGGTAAATACAGTGTGAAAGTGGGAATTGTCGATAATGGCTTGGATTTTCACCACTGTGATTTGGGGGCCGCCTTCGGAGTAGGCAGCAAGGTCAGTGGTGGATATTATTATGCAGATCAGAGCACTAATATTGATATTGAATGTGTGCATGGAACACTTGTAGCAGGCGTGATCGGTGCACTCACAAATCGGGACAACTGCGGTGCTGCTGCTCCTACTGGCGTTGCGGGTATTGGTGGTGGATGGGGAACAAACAACGGCTACCCAGATCAACTGATCGGTCTCCAATTAATAGGTCTCAAAGTTTCACCCATCGGTAAGGAGGAATTGGTGGATTTGTCAAGTGCAATTGCAGCGATTCGGGAAGGCTCAGCTAACTACGTAGACCACACACATGGGATAGCTCATGCTTTTGGAGTGGACGTGTTGAACAACAGCTGGAGTGTATTTGCTTTAGCTGATGAAAATCTACGTTCCGCAGTTAATTACGCCTTCCAGAATGGCGTATCCTTCGTTGCTGGAACCGGCAACCACTACCTGCACGATCCTGTTGTGGATTATTATCCGGCATCATACGATCCTGATTGGGTAGTGGCAGTTGGAGCTGAGGACCACAACGGAAACCCTGAATGGTATACACAAGAGTGTTCCAAGACCGATTTGCTAGGACCAGGGGGAGATCACAGCAATCCAGCTGATATAATTGTCTGGAGTACGATGCCGGGAGGGACCTATGGAGTGCTTGATGGTACTTCCGCTGCCACCCCGCATGTTTCTGGTGTTTTGGGACTTTTACGCTCAAAGACCAAGAGTCTTCCATGGGCAAGTCGATTGGAGACAGAGGATTACGAAGGAATTCTGAAAGCATCATCGGTTTCCTACAACTTTAATCAAGTATTGCCTACGAGTTGGAATGATCCAAAAGGGTGGGGAAACCTTCATGCTGATCAGCTATTTCAAATGTTAGACCCAGATCATTTCAATGTGATACCATGGAGCAACTACCAACTCGTGCATTTCAGTGATAATTGGAATCCGAAGTATGGAGCGTGGATTGATGCAACGAATGAGACATTTCATTTGGGGGGTAAACAATCGACGAAGAACCCTGCTGACTATACATACACAAATGGTGTTCAGTATCGCTCTGTGGATTTCACTAAAACCCTAACCACAGGGGAGTGGAATGATTATTGGGATTTAACGCAGCCAGTATTTGCATGGGGTACTAGTGGTGCCGGTGATCCTGACAATGGATGGGAGCTTGGTAATCCTAATTATGAGACAGGGTTTACACAAATCACGAATGGAGAGGGCGGGAACAGCAACAACGACGGGATTATTCATACATCAAATAGCACATTCAATCTTCGGACCTATCAATGGAGAAAGGAAAAAGGTGGTTCAGCCTACGATTACTATCCGTGCGAAGGTACTTCTATTTCTGGTCACTTTATTCGCTATAACTTCTCGGTCTATGGGCGAGCTCTGGTTCATGCAGACGGTGTTGCTGTTTCAAAAGACGAACTTGGTACCTTCAATTTGCAGTTGTTTCCAACCTCTGCGAATAGTCACGTCAATGTTTCCTACACACTCGATCGGAGTTCTATAAGGCAATTGAGCATTTTAGATGTTCTTGGTAGAGAAGTGCTGAGTGTACCACCTGAAACTCGGTACTCAGGATCCCAAATTGAGCGATTCGAGATATCAAAACTTCCCGATGGGATGTACACCTGTAGGGTAACTTCATGCGGGAAGATTGCGTCGGCAAGGTTTCTTGTGGGGCATTAATTATGACTCATTTCCTTACTTCAAGGTGCCTTAGCTTTGTGCATGCAGCTTTTATCTGCATTTTCGGAACCGTACTTTGTCTAAACGGATGCACCGAGTCACAGCCGAGTAATTGTGGCTGCCCCCGCGACACGCTTGGACGCGATCAAATCAATGGTGGAAGGATGCCGCCAGCCGTTGCTCATACCAGGATGAAGTTGTCTGCTTCGGGAAGATACTTGGGCTTTGTTGAAAATAGCGATGGAGGGCAAAGAATACTCGATATGAGCACGGGGAAAGTTATGGATCCCCATGTGCGAGATCGCCTTCCTACCAACATGCGCTATTTCGCCGACGGGCCAAATATTTGGTGTCCCTATGATGATTCCAAATTTGTTGTTCTGGTTGTCACGCTTACGGATACGGTTGGCGATGGGAAGGATTTTATTTATGGTCAACACCTTTTTGAGATGTCGGTGGACGGTAGTCTGTTCAAAGATGTAACACCTGTAACTAAAGCAGGGATGGCAGGACCAGTGCAAATAACACCGCTTGCGTGGTTGGTCGGATCTTCAGCCCAAGCGGATTCTCTTTTGGCTTATTACAGTAATGTGGCTCCAGCCGGAATTTCAAAGATATTCGTCCCACAATCTGGCATGCTAATTCCGCGCCAGTTTCCGTCCGGACTCCTCGCTCAAAGTAAGGACAGATTCCGTGAAGCGAGTGTTAAGGATGCTGAGAATTTCGATCCTCCGCTTTACATAAATGGGATCGAAATCAAATTTCCATCACCACCTGGCAAAATAGAAAAAGCGAGTTGGTCGCCCGATGGGAAGAAACTCGCAATTTCTGTATTACCATATTACGATACCGTAACAAAGACTGGCGGCTTTCGTGAGGTTTGGATCGCCGATATCGACCGATATTTTAGCGAAGGGCTCTCTGCCGTTCCACTTCAGATCATTAATTTCCAAAAGGATTTTTGTACCTATAACGCGTGGGGGACCTTTGGCGAATTTATTACAAACTCTACGATAGCCGTCACAATGCACGGGATCGATGCAGATGCCTCCTATATCTATGAGATCACACTCGATGGAAAGATGGTCCGCCAGTTGACATCGGAACCCTGATCCACCGGATTGCTGCGCCACCTGCCATTTGAAGGAATTTAATTGTACGAGTTTGGGGAGTCAAGAATGTAAGTGCCATCTATTTTCCGGAGGCGCGAAACTTCGGCGTACAGAAATTCCACCTACTAACATGACGCCACGTATTGCATGAACGCGGAAAGGCAGCAGGAGTTTTTGGAATTACTTGAGCCGGTATATCAGCGGCTCTGGAGATTCTCGCTTGCCACAACCCGAGATCATGTCAATGCGCAAGATCTACTAAGCGAAACGCTACTCGAAGCTTATGAACGCTTCGATAGTCTGCGCGATCCGAAAGCATTTACGAGCTTTCTCTTCACGATCGCGACTCGCATCGAGCGACACAAAACTCGCCGAGCAAGATGGTTCGGAAATTACGACGAAGCAGCCGCAGCGCGAATGCAATCGGTCACTCCGTCACCCGAACTTGCGGCAGAGATTGCAGTGCTGCTAAGTGCACTTGCAAAGCTTGGTGCTAAACAACGCGAGACCATCACGCTATTCGAGATCTCCGGTTTTTCTCTCGAAGAGATCCGCGAGATTCAAGGTGGAACACTCTCCGGAGTCAAGTCCAGATTGCGCCGAGCACGCGAAGCGCTCTCGCGTGAACTTGGTATCGAACCGGAGCAAGCATCATCGGTCGAGCGCGCAACATCCACCGATAACCTGCGAGAAGAGAGTGCCGAAGTCAACCGTCTATTGTCATTTGCAATTCGTGATTAAGCAGATTCTGAGTAAAGTGTGCCATGAGTAACAAGTCACTGAAAGAAGCATTTGTGCCGCTCAAAGCCTGGAGCGCGCAACCACCGACTCCATTCGGAGAGATCGGTGCGATGCTCGAACAAAACTCCGGCGCAAGACTCGGCTTCTGGAGCGGACTCGGACTCAGTAGCGCGCTCTTAGTGAAAGATGTAGTAGTGTTCCGATTCGTGATGAGCGCGCTTGTGATAGCGGGAATCGCTGGGTTATTTATCTTCGGAAGATCGAACACGCAGATCACGAATGCGAGTGCGAGTACTCGAAGCATTCACCCGCTAAATACTCAGCAATCAAATTTTGCAGCGAGCGCAACTTCTCCTCTAAACACAACGCACTTCATCACACGAAATAGCGGAAGAAGCATTTTGCCTCACGTGCTCTCAAATGAAAAAGGTAGCGTACCAGTTGTTCACCTGATGCAGCCTGAAACCATTGGTACCAAAGGCGATGAGCGATCTTTCAGCATCGAAAAAATTGCAAAGATTGTCAATACTGATGCACGAGAGAGCGATAGAGTCGGAATACAATCACGACACTCTTTCACGCAAATTGCACAAACGCCAAACGATCGAAGGATGATCTCGACTGAGTCTGATGCATCCGGATTCGTGTTCGGTGTTGGTACAAACTCTTCGGCGATTCCAAGTGAGAATACTATCGCAGGGCGTCCGCTTCGAGAAACGGAGTTCAGTATCGGATACCAGATCGACGCGTATCACAAGTTTGCTATTGCATATGGCAAACAAACATTTCGCCGTTTCAACGAAACGAGTCACACGGTCGCGGTGATCAATGTTTCGACCGGCACAACAAGTTATGTTCGCACCGTCTCCCATGAAGCCGTAGATAATCTGATTGCGATCTCCGGCATCTCGTACACATTCAACATACATAATCTTCGACTGTTCAGCCTCGAGCCTGCTGTGACCGGCTTTGCCGGTCTTGCGAGTGCCGGATTTGTCTGGAGAGGTGGTGCTGAAATTGCGTGGAATCCGATCGAGCACTTCAATCTCATTGCGAGCTATCAATATGAGAAATTGAATTCGGTTGACTATTCTGCTTTGCAATCTCAGCGCGCACTGCTCGGATTATCGCTCGACTATCGATGGTAAGCTCGTTATGATAGTCTAGCTCGTTCGCATTCAATTCATCTTGCTTCAACGATAATGAAAAACTCATCATTGTGTTTTGTGCTCGCCTTGATTCTATTCGCGCCGATTGTATTGCACGCTCAGGCACCTATTCCGAACGGTAACTTTGAAAGTTGGAGTGGAGATTATCCCGATGGTTGGTTCGTCGATAACGGTGGCTCGTCCAATCCGATTACGATGACATCGGACGCACATTCCGGAACAGCGGCTCTGCACGGCGCAGTGATCAAACTCACTAATAGCGGCACCGAGTCTCCTATTGCCATCTCTGGTGGCTCGCCGATCGATTGGGGATTTCCCTACACAGATCATCCAACCTATTTCATTGGCTACTACAAATACATCGGAAAGCCTGGAGACGAACTATCAATCTCAGCGGGCTTTCGACTTAACGGAAGTCAGATCGGCGGCGCGGAGTTTGCTAATACCGTGACGGTGAACAACTACACCGAGTTCATACTGCCGATCAACTGGTCCAGCAAGCAAGCTCCCGATTCGGCCTACATAAACATCACAATTCTTGGCGCCGACGGTAGCACTTCGACTGCACATCTCGGCTCGGAGATGTTTATCGATGATCTTGCTTTTACGAATGCGACGCAATCAGTTACTGGTGAGAGTGTCCGTTCCTTCGCGGTTGAGCAATCGCTTCCAAATCCCGCGACCGAGCATGCAACCATAAATTATGCGCTTAGCGAATCGTCATTCGCAACACTCACGATATATAATGCGATCGGTGAGGTGGTCGCAACTCCGGTTCAGGAGTTGAAATTTGCCGGTAGATATTCGATAACAATCAACACCTCGTCGCTGCCAACTGCGACTTATTGGTATCGCTTGTGTTCCGGAAACAAGACGACCGTTCGTGCAATGCAGATCCTTCATTGATCACTGGCAAACGTAAAACGAATCATGAAGACGATAAAGCTTTTTCTACTTTCGAGCGTGCTCTCATTGTTCCCACTAACCGCAATGGCACAAACCGGAAATATCTGGGAACACTACGAGTTCAGCGGTGCACCGCAGTGTATGATCGCCGATGGTAGCTATCTCTGGATTGGCAACGATCAGGGGGTTGTGCGGTACGATCGGGCCGTCGATACGTTCGCGATTTACTTCGCCTCGAATCCGGGCCTGCCAGATCGTTGGGTGACAGCACTCACTCGCGCAAAAGACGGCAGTATCTGGATCGGCACGCGACTCGGAGGAATAGCACGATTTGCGAATAATATTTGGACGACATATTCATCGAAGAATAGTGCTCTCTCCACTGATAATATCACGGCGCTCGCTGCCGATAGCCTAGGGCGTGTGTGGGTCGGCACATCAAACGGATTGTGTAAGTATGATGGTGGCACCTGGACGCTCTACACGACCCCGCAAGCGCCCTTTACGAACAATGCAATCTATGGGCTCGCCGCAGATAAGCTTGGCAATGTTTGGATCGCGACGGGCAACACGCAACTACCCGCCCATGCGAGCATATTGAAGTTTGATGGAGGTACGAATTGGGAACTACATAACTCGGCGACGGATATTAATTTCGACGCCTCGAGTAATGTTGCTTCGATGATGATTGCAAAGAACGGTGATCTATGGCTCGGAATGGAAGGCTATCTCGATCACGTGCAAGGGAAGACATGGACCAGTACACTCGCGCAACCCGCACATAACGGTCCGACAAAGAACAACGTAACTGCACTTTCCGAAGATACCGCCGGAGTGATTTGGAGTGCGAATAGCTATGGTGCCGGGCGTTATGACGGCACTACTTGGCAAGCGCTCGAAAGCAAAGATGGAAGTTTTCCATTTCCGAGATGTCATGGTGTGATCGCGGAGTCCGGGAAATTTTGGTTCGCGAGTTACAATGACGTGACCGTCGGACCGTACGGTTTTGCTAAGTATGATCAGGGAAAGTGGACTCTGCATGATAGTCTTTCCAATTGTACGCTGGATAATCCAACGATCTACGCAGTGACGATAGATAGTCGCGGTAGATTTTGGTGTGGCGAGCGCTATACGAATCGTGTGAGTATGTTCGATGGATTCACGTGGACAAAGTTTGATGACATTACTCGAAATACCTTCACGATGTCGATGTGCGCAGACAGTTCGGGCAATGTCTATATCGGAACCGGTGGTCAAGGGATAGTAAAATTTGATGATGTGGCGTCGCAATATTTTGATTACACAAATACTACGTTGCATTCGTGCGTGATCTCCGCATTAGCATGGGATGAACGCCGCAAGACACTTTGGGTGGGCGAGCAATTTGATAGCAAGTCTGTGATCAAGTATCCCGCAGGTCTTGCAAAGTTCGATGGAACGACGTGGTCGAATTACACTGTCGTCGATTCACCACTTCCCGGCATGGAGCAGAGCAGCCTTGCGGTCGATGACTCCGGTGTTTGGACTACGACTTGGTACAATGGCGTCGCCCACTTCGATGGAGTGAGCAAGTGGGACGTGTTCAGCACCGCCAACTCGGTGATTCCTGGTGATCGCGTTTGGAAGGTTCAGCAAGCGCTCAATGGAGATATTTGGATCGCGACAGAATTCGGCGCAGCGAGATGGGATGGTGCGAAGTGGATTCCGTTCACCACTGCGAATTCAGGGATCATCGCGAACCTAGCTACGTGCGGTTCTGATCAACTTGGGAACATCTGGTTCGGAGCGTTTAATGGTTACGGTTCAGGTGGAGCGTGCACGTTCGATGGGACAAAGTGGACCACGTATACACCGCTCAACTCCGGCATCGGTTCGAATTTACTTGAGAATATTGTTGGGGGTATTAACGGCGATGTTTGGATAGCAACATACGATCAAGGAGTCGTTCGCTACAATCCGAATGGTATCAAACCGCCGTGTCTGAATCAAGTTGCGCGGCTCTCAATTGATCAAGCATCGAGCGCTACGCAGGGAGCACTACGTGCGGTCGTTACGCTGAAAGATTCTGTTCCACAATATCTTGGCTTGAAAGAGGTTACGCTTACAATCAAATACGATGCGCGTATGCTCTCGATAAAAAATGTGACTCCGCAAAGTGGATGGAGTGTCACCGGGTCCACGAATATTGCTACAGGTTTGCAAATCACATTGAACTGCCAACCGCATTTTGCAAAAGCAGGAGAGGCATTGCTCGTCTGCGATCTTGAAGCATTCGTTGGTGTCGTTACATCGAGCGGAGTTTCGCTCATCGATACGCGCTTCAATCCATCGGATGCGAAATACGAAAGCTGCACGCTTGCATCGATTCCTACTGACTCAATGCTCGTCTCACTCGAAAATGCATGTGGTGATTCGACCATTCGCGCAAGCATGGATCATACACCACTATTGCAATTGCTGAGTGCGAATCCTGATCCGGTTTTGCGAGGAGGACAAAACTTTTCCTTGACACTGAAGAGTGCGTTTGAGCAGGAAGCAACTGTCACGATAACAAACCTTGTCGGTGTCGTTGTGCGTAGTAAGCAACTTACTCTTACGAGAGGGAAGGGGAGCTACGATGTTGATTTAGCGGGACTTGCAAGTGGTGCTTATCTGATCGAGGTGAGTGGTGGTGGTTCAGGGGTTAGTAGAAAAATTGTGGTGCAGTGAACTCCTCTGGGGAGCCCCTCACCCAACCTCTCCCGCTGGGAGAGGGGATTTTATTAAGAGAATGTTCTTGGACAAATATTCTTCCTTGATCTCTACGCGGTTGGTCAATTCACTATCGTTGTGGCCCTATGCAAGATAAAAGAGCAATACTTCTTGGGGATCGCTTAAATCGTAGCTCATCGATAAAACCTTACTTCGAGAATAGCGGGTTTGACAGGATCGATCTGCAGAGTCCTATGCTCGAAAAATGAATGAAAGCTTCCATGCTCGGATGCATACGCACCTGTCAGGGCGGTCCCATTTTTTGTGCTCTTGATTTGCCACCCTTGATAGACCATCGTATCCTTACTTACGCGTACAAGGATCAAGTTTGTACCTGTACATTCATTTGACCAGTTATCTACATAGCTGCCACCTTCATCTCCCCTAAAAGTGTGAAAGCGGTGATAGTTAGCGTTCAAGAGTGCGAGTCCGAAGTTGGCAAATGTGTACGAGCCATATTCTGTTTCGTCCTGATTCCATGGGAATTCTCCGCGGCCGCTGATTGCAGTACCTGACGTGTGCGAAGAATGTTGATTGTTCATTCTGTCGAATCTCCAGAACGCGATCACGGCTCCCTCGGTACCAAAGCTCATCTCATGCCCCGAACTTATCCTATTCTGGTAGTTTATCTCACCTGTTCCCGTTAGGACAACTTCCATCTTCGTCATTCCTTGAATGAGTGCCATAACGTCCTGACCAGGCAAGGCGACGCGTCGGCTCGATGCCGCCGTCCCGAGCACTCGACCACGTGACGGATCGCTGATGCTTACGCTGATTGAGAATTGCCGACTCGGCAGAACTGTGAATTGTAGAGTATCGCCAGTCTGATCGATCTCCGCCCCATCAATACTAATAATTCTCCAGCGGTATCTCCAAGGTCCGGTCACACCAATATGTGCAACAAACGAATATGTTTTTCCAACGATCAACAACGGATCGTTTGGAGTGCCTATAATATCCACTTGCTCATCGAACTTCGGCAAGTTAGGCGTGAGCGCCAACGAGTTATAGGAGTCATTGATCGGCGATGTAGGATTCTCTTGTTTGCATCCAACGACAGTGCTAACAAGTACTATGCATCCAATAACGAATAGAATGAGATGAAACCGCTGAGCGCTTTGGGAAGAATGAGACAGTTGCATACGATAAAGAATATTGAGACGAACGTTACAATGAGAATAGAGGAACAGAGTGATCGTCTCAACGGAGGCGTGTCGTCACACGTTCGAAATTCTGTTGTGAAGGATAGGGCAAATATTCATCCCTATTTATTCGCATTTTCGCTGTACAACCGATAGGATATTATGCAATAAAGTTTATTGTGAAACTTGCGACGATCAAAATGTACAGAAAGTGATTCAAAATGGCTCGATCGAGATTTATGACATTCTTGGTAGATTAATACAAAGATCATCCCTAGGGTTTATGGAACTTGGTTGGAACAAGAAGAGTCTATCTATTAGCAATCTTGTTTCAGGTACATACTTCTGCAGGATCGCAAGTCCAAATTATTCTAAATCGCAGATGTTTACCATAACGCGGTAACATTCCCATGATAAGAAACGGAGTCCTACTTCTGCTAATGTTCGCAGCGCACCCCCTGCAAGCGCAGTGGGTCGCTGCAACCATTCAACCCTATGCTGCGAGTAATTTTGCAGTGCAGGGTAGTTCAATCTTTGCAGGTGACGCAGACCTTGGGGGCAATGGATCCATTTTTAAGTCCGACGATTATGGAAAATTCTGGTACAAAAGTGACACGGGTGTGGGTGGGGCCGCTGTATTTTCGCTCTATGCCAACGACTCTCTTCTTTTAGCCGGTACCTATGCACGTGGTATTCTTCGTTCGACAGACCATGGATTAACTTGGATTCCGGCCGATAGCATGGTGTATTGCTCTGAAATTCTCTCCTTCGTTTCTAAAGGTAAGTATCTCTTCGCCGGTG
>JBDTCS010000044.1:0-7831 GCA_039923455.1 Kapaibacterium sp. (SeqCode)
AGTGTTCCTGCGTCTGCCAGATTCACCGAAGTTACGATGTTATTACCTGTCGCGTTGCTCGCAGTGATCGTGTTGGCACCAAGAGTACCCGAAACGTCGCCCGCAAGACTCAAACTGGTGAACGCATTGTCCACATAGTTTTTGCTAGCAGCATCAGAAGCGATGAGCGGATCCGCGACACCGTTCACTACCTGATTGCTGAAGTTCGCAGCACCGGTGACTGTAAGGCTACCAGTGTTCGTAGATGTGAACGCACCCGTGCTTGGTGTGACAGAACCGATAGGTGAGTTGTCAACCGTACCACCACTGATGGTCAAGTTGTCACTTACCTGCGCGTCTGTCAAGCCAATCCCGATCTGCGTAGCGTTGAGTGTTCCTGCATCCGCAAGATTCACTGAAGCTACGATGTTATTACCAGTCGCGTTGCTTGCGTTGATCGTGTTGGCGCCTGGAGCTCCGTTGACATCACCAGCAAGTGTGACCGCGCCAATCTGATTATTGACGTAGTCCATGTTGGCAGCATCCGTTCCGACGATCGGAGTTGCAACACCACTGATCACGTTGTTGCTAAAGTTCGCAGAGTTGGTAACGGTGAGGTCGCCAGCAGTTGCAGTTGTTGCACCAAGAGTCGTGAAGCTACCAGTGTTCGGGCTCACTGCGCCGATGGTAGAATTCTCGATTGGTGTAGCAGTGATCGAACCTGCGTTGATGGTCAGGTTATCATTGATCTGTGCATCCGTGAGTCCGGTTCCGATCTGCGTAGCGTTGAGTGTTCCTGCATCCGCAAGATTCACCGAAGCGACGATGTTGTTGCCTGTTGCGTTGCTTGCGTTGATCGTGTTGGAGCCTGGAGCACCGGTCACGTCACCAGCGAGACTGACAGCAGCGATCTGTGCGTTGACATAATCCATGTTTGCTGCGTCAGATCCAACGATCGGAGTAGCAACATTATTTACTACAACACCGCCGAAATCCGCAGCACCCGAAACCGCAAGCGTGCCGGTCGTTGCGCTTGTGGAGTTGACAGTGGTGAATGCACCGGTGTTCGGTGTCACCGCTCCGATTGTGGAATTCTCAATCGGGGAGGCTGTGATGGAACCACCGTTGATGGTCAAGTTGTCGTTCACTTGCGAGTCCGTCAAGCCATTGCCGATCTGCGTTGCATTGAGTGTTCCCGCATCGCCCAGATTCGCTGCACCGATAATGTTGTTACCTGTTGCGTTCGTCTGGCTGATCGTATTTGCACCCGGGGCACCACTCACATCACCAGCGAGGGTAACGGCGGTGATCGAATTATCAACGTACGCCTTATTGGCAGCGTCCGTGTTCGCAAGTGGAGTCGCAACTCCTGTCACAACAGTACCACCGAAATCTGCTGAGCCGGTAACCGACAACGTGCCGGTTGTCGAACTTGCAGAGCTCGTTGAGGTGAATGCACCTGTGCTTGGTGTGACCGATCCGATTGGCGAATTATCAACCATTCCACCACTAACGGTGAGGTTGTCATTTACCTGAGCGTCGGTCAAACCATTTCCGATCTGTGTCGCGGCAAGAGATCCTGTTGCTCCAAGATTTACTGCGCTGATGATATGATCACCCGTTGTTGCGCTCGTCGTGATAAGATTTGCGTTGTTCGGACCTGCGACGTCACCGGCTAGTGGGGAGACCGTTGCGATCTGAGCATCAACGTACGACTTATTCGTCGCATCATTCGGATTCGAAGGTGTACCAATTCCAGTTACTGCATTGCCGCCGAAGTCAGCAGATCCGGTTACCGACAAACTGCCGGTCGTCGAACTTGCTGCATTCATGGAAGTGAATGCACCTGTGTTTGGCGTGACAGAACCTACCGGCGAATTGTCGATAGGAGAGTTCGAGATTGAGCCACCATTTATGGTAAGATCGTCATTGACCTGTGCATTCGTCAAACCGTTCGCGATCTGAGCGGGGTTGACGGTGCCGACTGTGCCATTGTTAAGAGCAGCAATAACATTGTCGCCTGTTGTCGCGCTTAACGTGTTGATCGTATTCGCACCAATTGGGCCAACGACATCACCATTCAGGTTCGTGGCGCTTAAGCTTGCATCAACGTATGCCTTCGATGCAGCATCCGATGGATTCACCGGAGTAGCTACGCCTGTTACAGTATTGTCATGAAAGTTCGTCGGGCCGGTTACATCAAGACCAGTCGTACTGAGACTGTTGTTGAAGAACTGGGGAGACGTCCATGCATTGGAATTGGATAGGTTGAGGCCCATCGAAACGTCGTTACCAACTACCGAGCGGCTCAGCGTTGGGTCATTCAAGACAGTGCCAGTTGTCACTGAACCGTCTTGATTGATGCCGTGAACAAATGTGCCCGGAGCAGCAACACCTGAAACGCGGAGTTGCACTGTGCTGGGGTCAACCTTAGTACCTGTGACTGCACCGTCTTGCAACTTCTGTGTCGAGACAGAATTATCTGCGAGCAGTTGTGCATTGATGCCGCCTGGCTTCAGTGTCAGAACTTTTCCACTGATCTGAATGGTCTGGTTATCTACTCCAACATTCAAATTGCCGAGTGCATCTTGATAGAGTCCATCGCCGCCGACGAATGGATCGAACTTGCGCCCTGTGATTGCGCCATCGGCAATGTGCGATGCATCGATTGCGCCCGGTGCGAGTGCCAATATGACATCTCCCGAACTACCGCCACCAACGAGTCCGTCACCAGCGATTACGCTACGAAGCGAATTAGCGCCTGGTACAGAGCTAATGGTGATCTTGTGATTGAGTGCGTCTGGCTGAATCTGAATATTTGGGCCTGCCACAAGCTGCAAATTGTTTGTCGGATCGGCCAGCACATTATTGAGGGAGCTGACAAATGCCGGAGGAGTTGGCAACACACGAGGATCGATATGTGCCGTTGCATCGAGTGGTAGCAACATACCAGGTGTCGGTGTTGTCGAAGCGCTAATGCCATTGACACTGCCTGCGTTGATAGCGAAGGGGGCCGACTGCAATTGTGTGCGTGGACTTAGCTCTGGGCCATCATCGATCGCAACTCCGATAAAATACTGCTCGTTGAAACTCATCGAGGCAGGAAATCCAGGGCCACCCGAGCCAAGCATCAGACCAAACGTACCGTTCTTTACGGAATGGTTCGTGAAGGTCTCGCTATAAAGTGTTGCACCCGACGCGTCGTAGTACGTTACTTTAAAGCTATGCAGACCTTCGACTGGCTTAGTGCCATCGGTCAACTGACCTTGATAGGAAATGAATCTAGGAACGCCGGACTGCGCGTTTGCTGCGGGAAGACCTTGAATGCTAATGAAAGCTCCGAGGGCTAATCCCATTAACCATGATCTACGTGAAGACATCGTACTTCTCTCCAATTATTAAGTTAGAATTAAATGTGCAAAACCGTTCAACAAAGAATGAAAACCGCATTCGTACTTCATACCCACTCAAGGCAGCAACGTCACCCAAGATCATTGACTGCTTTCGATGCGTCTTACAATACGAATGATCGCCTCGATCAAATGTAGAGATCTACATCAGATGAAGCTATTTATGTTTTCCCGATTCGCGAAATGGCAAACAAAAAATTAAATTAGAACTGAGTTGTCGGAGAACATGCGTCTCGCGTGCCGCAACCGGATGTGTGACCCCACCCGACCGTCTGGCTTTTTTGGATTATCAAACCTTCGAGGGATGGACCCTCCTCGGACTAATTCCCCGGATGCAAACTCCCAACAAAACCAACGTTGTTAGTCGAATCAAAAGACCAGCAATTTTTGGCTGGATTTCCTTTTCGAAGGCTCCGTTTTGGGGCATTCGTCAAAACAACGAGCCGAACATAATACATGTGGAGGCGAATAGCAAGACCTTTTGTCAGAAATATTCGAGATTAACGATCTTCTATTTTTCAGAATATGCATAGCGCGTGTGCGGTGTCTCAAAAAGGAACATTCTTGTTCATTCTTTCTGAAAGAATGTCATAATATCATACGGTCATCTAGAAAAGCTTAATTTTCATTGTCTCGAAATTGGATGCCATAAATGCATTAGGCTCTGTAAAACAAGGAAAATAGCTTTCAAGCTCCGAAGGATTATTGTGGTTTGCAAGTCCTCTGATCCCAGATCGTCGTTCCTGAGCTTGATAGAAGAATCCGAACAGAAGTAAGTATTCTTTTTGTTAGGACTATTCACACCTTGTAAGTGAGCTCCGTAACGAATGATCAACGACACCAAGAATCCGAATCTGCCGTCATCCAGAATTAGTGCTGTTCTCCAAGAAGAGTTTGGGGGCAATGCAAGTTATGTGGAGTCGCTCTTAGAAAGCTACACAATCAATCCAGGGTTGGTTGATGAATCCTGGCAGTCCTATTTTAAGGGGATAGTCGGAGGTGAAGGGCTGCCAGTGGTAACCCCACCAGAGTCAAACTCGAATGGTAAGTCTGCGATGGTAACCTCCCTCGCTGGAAAACCACTAACTGCAAAGCCACTAACTGGAGAGACCGTGGCGAACAGTTCGGCGCTTGCGGGCGCAGCGAAAAAGATTGTGGAAAATATGGAGTTGAGCTTGACGGTTCCGACCGCGACCTCCATTCGCACGATTCCGGTCAAGCTGCTCGAAGAAAATCGCCGACTCATAAATCAGTATCAAGCTGAACAATCTAAAGCAAAAGTATCCTTCACACATCTGATTGCGTGGGCGTTGCTTCGTGCTCTCGATAGCTTTCCGCAGCTCAAGGACGGATATGTGCTTTCCGCGGGGGTACCAGCACGACTCAAGCGAGAGTGTGTAAATCTCGGCATTGCGATCGATCTCGAGCGTCGCGACGGAACGCGGACACTGCTTGTGCCGAATATCAAACGAGCCGATCAATTGACCTTTTCGGAATTTCATTCGGCATATGATGATGTGATCCAACGAGCTCGAAAGGGAAAGCTCGATACTACGGACTTTGAGAACACAACTATCTCGCTCACGAACCCAGGCACGATCGGGACGGTTGGCTCGGTGCCGCGATTGATGTCCGGACAATCGTTAATACTCGCAACAGGTGCGATCGATTATCCGGCCGAGTATCAAGCGATGTCGCAGGAAGTTTTGTCGCAGTTGGGAGTGGGAAAGGTCGTGCAAGTTACGAGCACGTATGATCATCGCATCGTCCAAGGCGCAGAGTCCGGAGGCATGCTTGCAAAAATGCAGGACCTGTTGCTTGGCAAAGAAAATTTCTACGATACCGTATTCAAAGATCTTGGATTGCCGTATAAGCCCTTGCGTTGGGCGACCGATACGAATCCGGGAGTCTTCGGCGGAGATCAGTCGAGACAGCAGATGATCAAAGAGGCTCGCGTCCTCGAACTGATCAATAGCTATCGGGTACGCGGACACTTGATCGCGAACATCGACCCGTTACATGCGATGCCGCTCCACTATCATCCTGAACTCGAGATGGAGACCTATGGTCTCACGATCTGGGATCTTGATCGGACATTCATCACCGGTGGACTCGGTGGAGTCGAGAGTGCAACTCTGCGAGAGATTCTCGATCTTTTGCACCGCTCCTATTGCGGCACCGTTGGAATAGAGTATCGACACATACAAAGCAAAGAGGAGAAAGTGTGGCTTCGGGCGATACTTGAATCGGCACCAAAGGCAGTGCCAACCGAAGTCAGAAAGGCGCTGCTTTGGAAGCTTATATCCGCAGAGCAGTTTGAACAATTTCTACATAAGAATTTCCTCGGTCAAAAGCGATTCTCCGTCGAAGGTTCGGAGACGGTGATCGCGGTGCTCGATCAACTTATCGAAGGCGCAGTAAAGCGGGGTGTACATGATGTCGTCCTTGGAATGGCGCATCGCGGACGCATTAATGTATTGGCCAATGTGCTCGGACATTTTTGCGAACGAATCTTTACGGCCTTCGAAGGCTCTGTGCATCCGAATTTTCCGGCCGATGAAGGCGATGTAAAATATCATCAAGGAGCGAAAGCAGTTCGTGAGACGCAGGGGAAGACTGCCCAACTCACACTTTCACCCAATCCCAGTCACTTGGAGTTCGTAGATGCTGTTGTCGAAGGTATTGCTCGTGCCAAGCAAGACGATCTGAGTGTTGTACGTGATGAATCCTGGGCGCGAGTGCTTCCTGTACTCATGCACGGTGATGCAGCGTTTGCGGGTCAGGGTATTGTGATGGAAACGCTGAACCTCGCGCAACTAAAGGGATATCGTACAGGGGGTACGATCCATATTATAGTTAACAATCAGATCGGTTTTACTACGAGCCCCGAAGCAAGTCGCTCGACAATTTACTCGACCGATGTTGCGCGCATGACGCAACTGCCCATCTTTCATATTAATGGTGACGATCCCGATGCCGCATATCGTTGTCTCGAGATTGCTCTGGACTATCGTCAAAAATTTCACAAAGATGTCGTGCTTGATCTTGTTGGCTTTCGACGCTTAGGGCACAACGAAAGTGACGAACCAAGCTATACACAGCCGCTAATGTACGCGAGAGTAAAGGCGCATAAAGGGGTGCGCTCGATCTATGTTGATCGACTGGTGAAAGAAAAAGTTGTGACACCAGAAGAGGCGCAAGCGCTTATCGAAGAGCGCAACGCTCTCTACACGGACGCACTTCAGCGAGCGAAGGCAATTGTTGCCGCACAAATTCCGATGACGGAATTACCAGCTGCGATCAACGAGGAGGATGGTTCGACAATCGTCCCAAGTGCAACCACGCAAGACAATGTTTCGGAAATCACAAAACGTGTTTCCATCATTCCACCCGACTTCCATCTGAATCCGAAGATGGTCGGCCAGCTTGCTAAGCGAGCAAAGATGGGCGAAGGCGCGATCAATATGGATTGGGCCTTCGCCGAATCGTTGGCGTTTGGTTCAATAGTGCTTGATGGTACACATGTGCGGTTAAGTGGTCAAGATTCGGGACGCGGCACCTTCAGTCAGCGTCACGCCGTGTTGTATGATATCGTGACGGGTCAGCCATGGACGCCACTGTCGGAGCTTCGAAAAGAAAATTCCTCAGCATGTTTCGAAGTATTCGATAGCTCGCTCTCCGAACAGGGCGTACTCGGATTTGAGTTTGGTTACTCGGTCGAAAGCAAACGCTCGCTCGTGTTGTGGGAAGCGCAGTTCGGTGATTTTGCAAATGGTGCGCAAGTTATCATCGACCAGTTCATCGCTCCTTCACATGAAAAATGGCAAGAGGATACGCGGCTTGTGCTGCTCTTGCCTCATGGATATGAAGGTCAAGGTCCGGAACATTCGAGCGCCCGCATCGAAAGATTTTTGCAATTGTGTGGTGAGAATAATTTGCAAGTAGTGAATCCAACTACGCCTGCGCAATATTTTCATCTGCTTCGAAGACAGATCATTCAAGAGTTTGCACGCCCGCTTGTGGTGATGACACCTAAGAGTTTGCTTCGACTACCGGCTGCCGGTTCGGCGGTATCAGAGACGATGATGGGCGGTTTTCATCCCGTGCTCGACGAGGCACTACTCACAAAATCCGAATGCATACGCATAGTTTTTTGTAGTGGAAAGTTGTTCTACGATTTGCTCGATGCTCGTTCGAAATCTTCGAACCAAAGGACCGCGATCGTTCGTCTTGAACAATTCTACCCGTTTCCAGCAGCGGCGCTGACCGAATTGCTCCGGAGCTACCCGAACGCCTCGGAATTCGTCTGGGCCCAAGAAGAGCCACAAAATATGGGCGGTTGGTTCTTCGTTAAAGACCGTATCGGTGTACTGCTTGGAACAAGCAACAAATTGCGATATGCGGGCAGGGCATTCTCGGCGAGCCCAGCCACAGGTTTCTAC
>JBDTCS010000045.1:0-3665 GCA_039923455.1 Kapaibacterium sp. (SeqCode)
AACGCGGTCAATTCGAAGAATCACACGACGCTTGTTGCGGCTGTGAAAGCTGCGGGTTTGGTCGAGACGTTGAAGGGTGCCGGACCATTCACGGTGTTTGCTCCGACGAATGATGCATTTCGTGATCTTCCGGCTGGAACAGTCGAGACTCTCCTTAAACCAGAAAATAAGGCGATGCTCGTAAAAATCCTGACCTATCATGTCGTCGCGGGTCGTTTGGATGCAGCTGCGCTCATGGCGAAGATCCGTGCAGGTCACGGCAAGGCTAAGCTGATGACGGTCAGCGGTGGAACACTCACAGCGACGATGAACGGTGCTCGAAACATCGAACTCACGGACGAGAACGGCAACGTTGCAAACATCTCGACGTATGATGTGTATCAATCCAATGGCGTCATTCATGTCATCGATGCGGTTGTGACTCCAAAATAATTGGGCACAACTTGAAATGAAAAAGGGCAGAGATAGAATCTCTGCCCTTTTTATTTTCTGCGGAGGAAAAATACACATCCATCACAACTGACTATTACCCACTGTAGGGAATCATCAGTTTATTTCTTCTCGAACTTCAGCGAAACGGAATTCATGCAATAGCGCAAGCCCGTCGGGTTTGGTCCGTCGTTGAATACATGACCGAGATGTGCGCCACACTTGGAGCAAACCACTTCGGTCCGCTTCATTCCAAAAGCTCGATCTGTGTGCTCCTCAACATTCTTATTATCAATCGGTGCATAAAAGCTCGGCCAGCCGCAGCCGGCATCGAACTTGGTCCCGGATTCAAACAACGGATTGCCGCATGCGCCGCATTTATAAATTCCATCTTCATATAGCGTCTCATACTCACCACTGAACGGTCGTTCGGTGCCCTTTTCGCGCATCACGTGATACTGCTCGGGAGTTAATTCCTTGCGCCACTCTTCGTCTGTCTTGGTGATCTTTGTTGATTTATCAGCCTGTTCGTTCATTTCCATTTCCTTCCAATTAAACGGTTTCTACTTTACGATAGAAAACTCCACGCGGCGATTTTGTTGCTTGCCTTCTTCGGTGTCGTTGTTTGCAATCGGTTTGGTTTTGCCGTAGCCTTTGCTCGAAACGCGGGATGGGTCAATGCCAGCCTGAGTAAGATAGGTGGCGACGGCTTTTGCACGTGCCTCGGAAAGTGCAAGATTGATTTCGTCAGAGCCAACATTATCGGTGTGACCACTGATCGCGATCACGATACCGGAGTTTTCCTTCATCAGTTTAACGATACGATCAAGTTCAGGAAAAGATTCACTGCGCAGCACCGATAAATTCACGTCGAAGAACACATTATTGAGTCGGACAACCTGCCCGACTTCGATCGGAACAAGTTCGAGTTCCTTCGTGACACGGCTGTCATCCGCCGTATCCGACGCATCGAGATTATCACTAACGGCATAGTATCCCGGCGCCTCAGCACGAACGCCATAGCGCGGACCCACCGGCAAAACCGCGGTGTATTCACCGGTCGTCGGATTGGAGCGAACGGTACCCGCCTGTTTACCCGAAGGAAGCAATTCATAAATGATCTGCGCCGAGACAGGCAACCCTGTTTTTTTATTCAGCACTTTGCCTGTGATAAGCGCAAAATGCTGAATCGACTTGATCGAGGCTCCCGCCGAATAACCATAGCTCTCGGCATTTCCGTAACCATACACATAAGCGATAAAACCACCGGGACTAAACAGCGTATGATCGCCCGCCGTGATCTTCATCGCTGCGTATGAATACCGCGGATCCGTCGGCACCGGTTTGAACACCCCATTGATCGCAGCGTTGTCGAACTTCAAACGGCTCACATCGGCGCTCTGCGTTATGATGTTCAGATAGTAAGAAGTGATCACCTCCGAGACGAATGCATTGAAGGTCACTCGCGATTGCATCTGCTCGTTCGGACTCAGAATGATCATGAAGGGATCCGATTCTTCGACCTTATCGTACTGCGAACTGTTACTATATTGTGCAACTGCGATCGGTTTTGTCGCGCTAATCGTGGATGGTGCTTTTAGTATCGTTTCGTAAAATTGTCCTGCATTCAACTTCACAATAGGAAGGCTATCGATCTGGAGTGTCGTGTTATCTTCTGACGCGAGCATACGAAACGTATCACCCTTTCGCGTTTTGAGCGGCACGGTGATATAATTCTTTCCCCACGCCGTGAGCGGATACATTTGCTCGTAGAGGTGATCAGAGTAATCTACTCCGGCAGGAATAGACGCGCAAGCCGAGCCACCATATACGGCAACGCCTTTGGTAGCAATGATCCGAGTCCCTGTCAGGTCGCCCATCGACTGCACTTGGTATTCTTCGCCACGAGCAAGCGTAATACGAAACGGCACGTCCTTCACGTTGCCGGTCGAAGTGTTGGCAGTTGGTGTGATCTCGACAGAAGTATTATCTTCGACAGCAACGACGAGTAACTCCGAAGGATAATTTGTCGCTGTGTAGGCAATGATCCGGTATTCTTTCCCGAGCGTTTTTGTCGGAAGAATTACGGATGCGTCCGCAGTCTGCGCACTATAGTTCAGTGCAAAGCATGCGATACTATCTTTCGCCTCAATGTGAATGGCTTTTGGCTCGATGGTCTCCGATGTTAACGCCATTCCCAGATTCGAAGGGATCGTTACGACGGTGCCTTTTCCCGAACTCACGAGAAATTCTTGCGACCAATTCTGGCCAGGAATCGAGACCGTTCCTTGCGTATTGCCGACGGCACTCAGATAGATCGTCAGCTTGATCGGCTTATTGACAGCCGAATCGTTATACATAAAGCCCATCCAGAAATCACGCCCGGTCGTCGTTTGCGCATGCAAGGTTGAGTGGGATGGTAAGAGCAAAAGGAGGAGCACAATCGCGATGAAGCACGCGCGAAATGCATGCCACCGTTTCAAATACAAACTGCCAAATGCGTCTCCTATCGAGACCAAGAACCGAGGCGTATACAAGCGCACTATGATGACTGAGTGTTGGCTACTGCGAGATCTATTTTAGGAAGCGACAAGAATATCAGGATGCAAAACTTTAGAGCGCACTGATTCTGAGTGGCATCTGCCCAGTCGAGAGTGCAGCGATCGAATTCCTCGAAGTCCTGTACAACATCCGTATCCACAGATTTGTGGCTCCCGAATGAGGTAATTTTCGACACATAGTTTGAATTATCGTGAATTTTGACCGTTTTAATCCTAACTTTGTGCACACCATCGGCCCATCCAACGATTCGGACATCAAATCCAAGAACCCCTGTAGCTTAAAAACGGCGCAAAGTAGATACCGTGACACAAAGCACAATAGACACAATAATTCGCTTTAACGAGGCAGCCAATGCACGCGACCTCGATCCTGTTGATCGCGGACTGTACGAATAAAAAGGTCTTGGTAGGCAGGAAATAAGGCCGAAGGTATCTTTCCGCCTTGTATTTGGATCAGTTCGTTGACGTAGGCCCAAGCGCGAAAATGTTGTGGATATGGCTCGTCACCGAGTACCCAGACGGCAACGTTCGAGGAAGTATCGAGTGAACTTGCCCTAAATTATTAGACACTTGACTCGGTTGTTTTGTGGGTGTACACAATCGAGGTTAGTAATGGGAAAACAGAGTAAGTATGATGAGGCATTCCAGAAGAATGCTGTGGGCTTGGTGTTGGGT
>JBDTCS010000046.1:0-3797 GCA_039923455.1 Kapaibacterium sp. (SeqCode)
TCAAACCAAATAGACCTTTTTTGGGGGTTATCGCAAACTGCTTCATGGTAGTTCGGGAATAAATAAGATTAACTGCACACTTAAAAACCGGTTCACTTCACAACACTTGCTTTATCAATGTCCGAGCCGAGGAACGTAACGGCCCGATAGGTTCGAACACTTTTTAATTGCCGCTTACTTTTGTCATGTCATTCGCAACATCCGCGCTTAGCGAGGCCATGATCTGCTTCACCATATCAGCCTTCAGTTCGTCGACGGCAACGATCTTCGTACGCGAGGCGATCGGGCGATTGGATATTCCGACACCGGAGAACTGTGGGATCAGCTGAACTTGCACGGTCAGAATTCCTCCGATCGGACGCGCCTCGTAACGAACCTGAACATCAACATTGTTTGCTTGGAGGAGCGAAGAATTATTCGCCGAAAGATCTGTCGTGAAATGTACCTGTTCTCCACTGCTGAGTTTGCCGAATGTTGGAAGAACACACGGAGCAAGCTTCGTGATTGTCAGATCATACATGCGCTGCGCTTGCTCGAATATCGAAGTCTGCACTGCGGTGAACTCGATGTGCTCCATTTGTGATGGAGAGATCAAAGACGCGGACGCATTCGAAGCGCGTGAGCGGATCGATATTGGAATTGTGATCTTCTGACTTGTTGTGCGCTCTGCGCGAAGCAAGGCATTGTTCGAATACGAACTCTGCAATGCATTTTGTGCACTCGCACTCGAAACGATGCATGCTACAATGGCTGCTGCAAGGGCGAACTTCACCGACTGAGGGACGGTCGAACGTTTCATTTTCGTATCTCTTGATTTAATGTAGAGCTTTCGAAGCCTTCGCTTCGGGTCTCCGGACAAGCCAAAATTTATGTGTGCTTGAACGTGATACCAACTTACACACAGAATCGCCGAAATGCAACATCTATGCGGCAAAAATCTCCAACTTGGATCAATTATTTATAGAGACGGCGAGCCAACAATTATCTCCGATGCGAAATTGGACACAATTTTTGGGGATGAATCCGATGTTCGGGCAGGAATTCTATGCTTTTCCGAAAACGAGTCGCTCCGGATTAAAAATGTTCGAGGTTGTGACAGACCGAAAATGCGGCACGAATGCAAAAGAGCGCGACAACTTTCGTTGCCACGCCCTTTCTCGAAAAGGTTCGAATGCTTTGTTTAGACCGGCTCCCCTACACCACCATAGACTTTTCCATTGGGGATGAGGTCGCGTTCGCCCAAGTTGATACCACCGAACCAACGACGACGATCAAACATGTCGCGGTTCTTATTGCAGACGATCTGAAAAGCGGTTGAGTTACCTTGCTTTGCAATATCGACCGACCAACCGAGGAAGATTTCCCAGCAGCGGAACCACCACTCGCCGTATGCGGCAAGGATGGCAGCTTTGTTGCGCTGCCAGTTATAGTACCACAACTGAATGGTTTGTGAATAATGGATACCGATGTTCTCGACCGAGTGGATCTCGAATCCGGCACCCTCAAGGCGCTTCACTACGAAGCTAAGTGGCATGCTTGCATCTGCGCCCGGGAAGATATACTCACCCATGAATCCGCCCCAAATGAGCGACTCCTGATGATACCCTGCGCGAAGACCCGCGATCTGAAGATAAAACAGACCATCATCCTTCAAGAGGGCAGAAATCTGACGCATGAACTTCTGAAAATTCTTGACACCAACGTGCTCTGCCATTTCTAGGCAAGAAACCTTGTCGTATTTGTCCTTGTCATTGGCAATAGTCGGGATGCTGCGGTAATCCATACGGACTGCACGAGCACGATCCTTCACGCCCCAACGCTCGATCTGTGCGTTAGCATAATCTGCGCCATTCTGCGCGATAGTAACGCCGGTCGAATCGGTACCGAAATATTTTGCAGAGTGCGCTACGAGTGTTCCCCAACCGCAACCGATATCGATCAGCTTTTCGCCCTTCTTCAATTGGAGCTTGTTGCAAACGAGGTTAAGCTTTTGATCCTGAGCTGTTTCGAGATCTTCGAGTCCGGTCTTGAAGAACGCAGACGTATAGATCATACGGTCACCCAAGAATCCGCCGAAGAAATCATTGCCACGATCATAATGCTCGCGAATTACGCGCTCATCTTGCTTCTTTGAATGGATCGTGACCTGCGGAATAAACTGCGAGAACAAAAACTTCAGATGATGTCCGACATAGTTATAGTTGAAGAACAGCAAACGATTTTGGAGGAGTTGCTGAACGTCACACGTGATATCCACCCGACCATTCATGTAGTCCTCAATAAAGGTCGTGATCGGCACCTTGACACCGTTCTTATAGCGTGAATCGACGCTTTTGTCTTTCACGATCACGACGTCTCTAATATTCTTCGACTTCATCGGCTCTGGCGTCATAGGCTGAAAATTGTCTCTGGGTTGGTGATTGGTAAGGTTAACAGGCAACGAACATACGGAGGATTGTTCGAACAGTCACAAAATATGCATTCGAACTCCAACTTCTCGGCTGGCCTCATTGCAGGGCTCTCAGACACTCAGCGCCACAGGGACAAGTGAATCGAACTTCTCGAAATAGAAAGACGCGAAATTGCATCGCAATCACGCTCTGCATTTCATTGTTGCAACGACCTTCCCTTATCGCGAGAGAATTAACTCTTGTGAAATAGTTATGACACCATCCGAGATCCGACAAAAATACGAGCCGGAGGCCAATCGGGATGCGTCAAAGGTCGCGGAATATTGACCAGTAACGAGTCGTTGATCGTCGACCAATCGCGCTACTTCCCTTCCCAGCGCGTCGTAGATGATGAGCGATATCGTCGATATCGGTCGCGAGAGTTCGTATGTGATATGTGTGGTATTTCGGAATGGATTGGGCTCACTCGAATGGAGAATGATGGTTGCCCGCTGCTCTGGTGTGCTCAACACACCGGATTGCAACGTTCGGCCTGTGAGGATTGCAGTATCTTTTTTTGCATGTAGAAACAGGAGCGGATTTGTTGTGGTGTATGCCGCCTGCGTCCTGAAGAGACCCAATTTGGTGGGGTGAAAGCAGTAGTTCATTTGGATTATTGCACCCGGAGCTAAGACCACAGGAAACTTCTGACTTGTATCGAGTGAGAAATTTGTGGTATCGCTGATGTGAACGCCGGTTATCGTAAGGTTGGCCGTGCCGACGTTTGCAACCTGCGCACCTCTGCACAACGACTTACCCGTATCCACTACCCCGAAGTTCGGATCTTCGGTGACAATTAGTGGCGTTACTCCTTTGCCTATTTCAGCGAGTGCAAATGTTGCACAACCAGTCGTCGCAAAGACTGTGTCAATGGTGATGTTTGCTGCTCCCGTATCTTTTGCTGTGTAACAAAGTTGAACCAATGCGCTCTCGCCCGGTCGTAAATTCGTATCTAACGTGCTTGGGCTAAGCCGGAATGTTCCATGCTGCGTGTGGTTGCCAAGATGTAATTTTGAGAGATGGATCGAGCCGACAGAGTCATGATTCTTAAACATCAGTGTCTTGCACACCTCCGAGCCGACAATCACAGAATCAAATGGAAAGCCAGAAAGCGAACTGATACTCCACTCTGGTGCGAAATATTTATACTCAAAAACCGTATCATTACCGGAACGATCAACCGCCACCACTGCGGCGTACGCATTATGGGTTGGATCGATCACTGTTAGTCGGAAAATTACAATGGTATCACCAGTTCTGAAATTCGAGTCTATCGTGAAGATATAGTTGGTGGATGCTTTGTTCCATCGAAGGTCTAGGGTATCGGTGACAAGCCGGATGGAGGAT
>JBDTCS010000047.1:0-4373 GCA_039923455.1 Kapaibacterium sp. (SeqCode)
CGTTATTGAATCCACAATTACACTTTGACAAACTGTGTTAAAGAACTTGAGTGTGGTGTCGTGTGCATTACAAATCGATTCGCGCATTTGAATAGCACCGGAATTCGCAAGCGGGTTGCTTGTGACACTTTGTGATTGAATTCTAATCTTGATCGAATCCTTTAGTAGTCCATGATGGAAGAGTAGGACAAACTCCCCTATCGAATCTTGGGGCGTAAGATCGGCCTTGAACTTCAGCGTGATATTTGTGCCTGAGGATAACGTATCCGGAAAAACCACACTAACGGCCGAAACCAATAATCCCTTTCGAGTTTGCAACGCGTCAATAATGATCGAGTCACACCCAAAGTTTTTCAGCGTGATAGATGTATCCAGTTCGAAGCACGGCAATCTGTTCGAGATAATATTTTGCGGAGAACTTACGAGAGCGCTCGACTGATTGGAGCCTACTAAAACTAATCGCTCACATTGATCTGTGATCTTGTCATCGGAGCCATAGCCGCCCAGGACATAAATTGTCTCGCTGGGTTGACAAGGACGTTCAGTGCTTTCAAAACTTAAGACAGCAGGATATTCACAACGCGCAGTGAGCATTTGCGGTGCGAGTGCTGTTTGACCGGAGCGAAGATCTATCCATTCGCACGTCGAAAGTTTTGCGTTGCCAGTCAAATCATTACCCTCAAGGCCGCCCATGACGATCACGCTGTCGTTGTTGATCGCAAGCGACCGCGCAACTACGCGAACTGTGCTGAGGCTTCCAAGCACACGCCATTTTCGTTGCGCCGGATCAAACACTTCTATCGTTTTCGTTGTCGCGCTCACATCCGATCTTCCCGATGGAAGCATCACGGTACCGTCCGGAGTTTGAATGTGCTGGTATCCGTTGCAATGAGGAGTCAGCAACGAATCGGCTAGAGACCAACTGTTTGTTGCAAAATTAAATAGTTGCGTACTCTTGAGAAAGTAGCCACTCGTTCCTCCGAATTGCCCCGTCGTTACGATCAGACTATTTATCGTTGGAAGAAAAAATGCGCCGCAAGCGTAAAGCGAGATCGGCATTTTTGGTAACGGCAAGAGCGTGTTGGTAACGGGATCGAATATGTCACAGCTATTAACAGCAGCAGGAAGATTTGCATTGAGTCCTCCGACTAGAACAACCTTGCCATTCGGCAACAAACATGCAGCGAAATCTTCTCGGGGGTCAGACATTGTGGGTCCGACTTTCCATACATCGGTCACGGGATCGTAGATCTCTGTAGTCGCAGTGGTACCAACTCCCGTATTTGTCAAACCACCTGCGGCAAGCACTCTTCCATCATTGAGAAGTATCATCTTGAATTCGAAACGCGCAATATTCAGCGCAGCCGCTGCCCGCCAAGTGCTCGTTGCCGGATCGTATATCTCACAATAATTGAGTTCCTTCTGACTATCGCGTCCGCCAGCGACTAATAGCTCTCCTCCATGCAGCACGACTGCCTGTGAATATGCTCTCGCGTGCAACATCGGAGGAATCGCTTGCCAAACTTGCGCGCAAGAATTTGCACTCCAGACAAATGTCGCCAAGAGTGTAATCGCGAAAATGTGAATTGCGGAGTGAGTGCGAGACATTCTATCGAACCCGTAGTTTTCTGAATTGTGACCTATAACCCCATCAAAGTTAACAGGTATTTCATCACATCATTCGATTTTGACCCTAAATTCGTCTTTATTTTTGAAGGCAAACAGGTGTGACGCTATCATTCTATGTCCCTATCATTTCGCAGATCGAAGAAAATTGGGCCGTTTCGGATTACGTTTAGCAAGTCGGGAATCTCGACTTCGTTCGGCGGGAAGGGTATTCGCGTTTCCAAAAGCTCGCGCGGGACTTATGTTAGTGCGGGTTTTGCGGGATTGCGGTTTCGGCAGAAGATTGATGAGACCGATGCGACTGCGGAGGATGACGAGCCGAGCGACACTGTGAATCAGAGCACTCCGACCCAGAGCGTTCCTACCCAGAGCGTTCCTACCCAGAACGTTCCTACCCAGAGCGTTCCTGCCCAGCGTATTCCTACCCAGCGTATTCCTACCCCGAGTGCTCCGGCCCAGAATACTCCGACGGTGACACCCAAACACATGTTCCGGATGGCAACTCTGACGTTCATCGCATCGCTCTTTCTGGCTTTTGCGATCTCGATCAATCTACCGGAGCGATCCGGACAGGCTTTCCAAGTTCTGGTCGGAATATATTTTGTCTTGGGTCTTGTGGTGTTACTTATTCTTTTTATTCAGTCGCGTCGGAGCGGATGATGACGTTTTGGGTGATGACGACTTGGGTGATGACGTCTTGGGTGATGACGTCTTGATCGGAGTCGCAGTGAACCACGCTGGAATATTTCCCAGCTTCCATTTTGCGAAGTAGGCTTTTTCTGTTCGGTAATATTCGCGATACGCTTCGACGGTATCGGGGCGTTTGCATTCGTCGGGCATCATTTGTGGTGGATCGGTGAATCGCTTTCGAGAAAGCACAGCAGGCGGTTCGATCGCTTCGAGAACACTCTCCGATTTATGCTGCTTGCCATAACGCTCTGTATATTCTGCCGCAAGTGCCAGCCCGTGCTTTCTAAGCCAAACGAAATTCGCGCGCGATTCCCCCGCCCAAAGCACGGAGGGATGATTTTTGTGCGTAGGCTTGTAGTGCGCCGGAATACCGTTTGCCCATGCTACGGCACAAAGTATCTGCGCAGTCTCCACGATCATCTTCACCACGTGCTTGTCGCAGCTAAATTCTGCTGCTCGTAGGGGATCTCGGTCCAAATAAAAGATATTCACGCCACTACTCTTGTTAATTTTTACTCTTAACGCACGACCGAACAGAACGTCTCCCGTATAAATCTTTAGCCCCGTGTCGGTGTTTGCGATTGCTCAGAAATTGAAACCAACGAAATGAACAGTCAGACAAACGGAATTCCGGAAGGAATGAACTCGAAAGGCAAATTGGAAGGCATGCACTCGAACGGTAAATCAGCCCCACTAACAACGGAGGCCACGAAGCAAATCTCACTCGAAGTTGAGCTGATCTCGGGAAATGCAACGCCAGAGGGCACGGCAAACTATCGCGATCGCTTTCCCGATTTTATTTCGAGCTTTCGTGAACTTGGATCTACGGGACTCACGTGTAGCGCAATCGGATTCGGTGGTTATCGCGTCGATGCTCGTGTGCCGCTTCACAGAGCTGCACTTGCACTCGCAATTCGCAAAGGTGTGAACATCATTGATACGAGTGCAAATTACGCCGATGGCAATAGTGAGCGATTGGTTGGTGAGGTGCTGCGTGGAATGATCGAGACCGGTGCGACGAAACGAGAGGAGATCATCGTAGTCACCAAAGGTGGCTACTTGCAAGGCGAGAACTTTGAACGTGCACGCATCAGGCTCGAGTCTGAAGATGCCGATCTTTCCGCAGGCTCTGAGCTTGCCGAACTCACTCGTTATTCAGGGACGCTCTGGCATTCTATTCACCCTGATTTTTTGAAAGACCAGATCACGCGATCCCTTGAGCGCTTGCAACTCACGACGATCGATGTCTTCCTGCTGCATAATCCTGAGTATTACATTCAATGGGCAATCAAAGATGGCGTTGCCGAGGAGGATGCTCGTGCAGAATACGAACGCAGGATTCATAATGCGTTTGCATATCTCGAGACAGAAGTTGCGCTGGGACGAATTCAATTCTACGGTATCAGCTCAAACACCTTCCCACGGCCGGAAGAGAGCATCGATCGAACATCACTCGAACGCTCCTTGCAATCAGCCGAGCGGATCGCGAAAGAGCAAAAGCTTGATCGTCATCATTTTGCAGTGATACAACTCCCGCTCAACATATACGAACACGGTGGCGTTACGGAGCTCAACCAAACTCGTGCGACTCGTAGCGTGATTGCGTTTGCTCGCGAAAAAGGTATTGGTGTCCTGATAAACCGCCCGCTGAACGCTATTGTGCAAAATCGTATCGTACGGCTTGCCGATTTTCCGGAGCGCGAATTTCCACCGGCTGAAGATATTCAAGATCTCGTGCATGATCTCGCATTGCAGGAAGAGGAATTCAAAAACGGCATACTGAAAGATATTGCGATCAGTCCGCAATCGTATGAAGCGGTAAAGCAATTGCTCTCGCTTGGTAAATCGCTCGATGATCGTTGGCAGCATATCGGCTCGCTCGAAGAATGGAAAGATATTTCGACAACCGTGCTTGCTCCACGCATTCAGTATTGCTTTGACTTGCTCCGACCGATCTCGAAGAACGAGCCAAAAGTATTTGCCTTTTTAACCGAGTATGCGGATTCGGCTGATGTATTGATCGAGCATATCAATAATTATTTTTCGACGCAAGCCTA
>JBDTCS010000048.1:0-6954 GCA_039923455.1 Kapaibacterium sp. (SeqCode)
GTAGTCCGCAAGCGGAAGTAATTGGTGCAATTATTCAAGAGCTTGATCAAAGTCGCAACGTAGTATTCCAATGGAGAAGTTGGGATCACTATGTTGTTACAGACGCGATATACGAAGATCTGCTCGCAGCGAATATTGACTACGTGCACGCAAATGCGATACAGATGGACACCGATGGAAATATTTTGCTCTCTGCGCGCAACTTGAGTGAGATCACAAAGATCAATCGTGAGACGGGCGAGATCATGTGGCGACTTGGCGGAAAGCACAATGAGTTCACTTTTGTGAATGACACCGTTGGTTTTAACTATCAGCACGCTGTTCGACGCATTGCCAATGGTAACATAACGCTGTTTGATAACGGCAACAATCAAGTGCCAAAGTTTTCGCGCGCTGCGGAATATCATCTTGATGTGGATGCCAAGACGGCCACGCTGGTCTGGCAATTCCGACATTCGCCGGATGTTATCACGGGTGCGATGGGCTACGTGCAACGACTGCAGAACGGCAACACGCTTATCGGTTGGGGATTGCATCAGGGCCTGAGCGTTTCGGAAGTGAGACCCGATGGCTCAACCGCGTACGAGATGGCGCTTGGCCAACCAAACTCAAGTTACCGTGCATATCGATTCCCATGGAATCCCACTACGGCTGCTGTGAAACCGAGTGCGAGCGAGCCGCTCTCGTTCTCACTTGAGCAAAATTATCCAAATCCGTTCACCGCGAGCACGAACATTCATTTTCATCTCGCGCAGACCGAGCAAGTAGAACTGCATGTCGTTGATGTGCTCGGACGTGAAGTGACGACACTTGCGCAAGGTCGTTACACCGAAGGCGAACACATCGCAAACTTTGTTGCGAACGGGCTTCCGGCCGGAATCTATTATGTGAAGCTCACTGCCGGAGGAACAACGCTCACGAAGCCAATGGCGCTCGTAAAATAATTACGCGTTTCGTACTTGAGTTTTTGGTACCTGAGTTTTTGGTACTTGCATTTTTCAATCTGGTGTGTTTAGATCTGGGTAGTTCGTGAAGGGCTGCCCAGTTTTTTTTGTGCCGAGCATTTCGGAGTTCGGGCTCACACATCTCTTGCTTCGTAAATTTGCTCGTTCAAGGAAACGTACTCGGCACGCACAACGCAAATCTCATTACCATTGATCAAGAAAATTATACTCTTAGGTTCGGGCGAACTCGGTAAGGAGCTGACCATCTCACTCAAGCGATTGGGTCAGTACGTTATTGCTGTCGATTCCTACCCGAATGCACCGGCAATGCAAGTCGCGGATGCCCGAGAAGTGATCGACATGCTCGATGGTGACGCGCTGGACCAGATCGTTGCCAAGCATCAGCCCGACATCATTATTCCTGAGATCGAGGCAATTTGCACCGAGCGATTTTATGCGTACGAATCGGCAGGGGTACAAGTTGTCCCAAGCGCTCGCGCTGCAAACTTCACTATGGATCGCAAAGCAATTCGTGATCTTGCAGCAAGAGAACTTGGACTCAAGACTGCTCGGTACGCGTATGCTTCAACCCTCGAAGAATTTCGCGAGGCCGTTCGAGAGATCGGTATTCCATGCGTCGTGAAGCCCATCATGTCCTCTTCGGGGAAAGGGCAATCAACAATTTCTCGCGCAGAAGATGTTGACAAAGCGTGGGATTATGCGGTCACAAAAGGACGTACACACAAGCAGGAAGTTATCGTTGAAGCATTTATCCAGTTCGACTCTGAGATCACGCTTCTAACGGTGACACAAAAAAATGGTGATACACTTTTTTGTCCACCTATCGGTCATCGGCAGGAGCGCGGAGACTATCGCGAAAGCTGGCAGCCGGCAACGATGGATGCAAAACATTTGGAAGAAGCAAAGCACATCGCGGATAAAGTAACCCGAGCACTGACGGGCGTTGGAATTTGGGGAGTTGAATTTTTTCTTTCGGCGAAAGACGGCGTATATTTTTCCGAGCTTTCCCCGAGGCCGCATGATACCGGAATGGTAACGCTTGCAGGCACGCAGAATCTAACCGAATTCGATCTGCATGCCAGAGCAGTACTTGGTCTACCAATTCCCGAGATCACACTCGAGCGAACGGGTGCGAGTGCTGTGATACTTGCGACTGACACTAGTGACGCGCCAAGTTATAGCGGTATCGCTGAGAGCATTCTCGAAGCAAAAACCGACATTCGAATTTTCGGCAAGCCGACGACTCGGCCGTATCGTAGGATGGCTGTGGGCCTTGCGTATGATGCAGTCGGAGTATCAACCGATTCCGTACGTGCGCGAGCGCGAAGGGTTGCGGCGAGCGTGACCGTCAACCCCAAATAACGCTTCTGAAATAGAGCTTGATGACTCTATCGAATAAGGCGCCTCGCTTAGTTCAACGATGGAACTGTCCCAGGCTTGAGCGGCATCGTAACCGGAGTGCGCAAGACTTTGCGTTCGCCGATCTGCTGACGCCACATAGCATAGTAGAGCCCTTTTTCATCGAGCAATTCCTGATGCTTGCCGGCTTCGATGATAAGGCCGTGCTCAAGCACAAAAATTCTGTCGGCATGCATGATCGTCGAAAGTCTATGCGCGATCAGGATCGTGATAAGATCTTTCGAATTCGAGACCTCGCGAATTGTCGCAGATATTTCTTCTTCGGTTAGCGAGTCCAGCGAGCTGGTTGCTTCATCAAACACGAGTAGATCAGGCCTTCTGAGTAATGCACGCGCGATGGAAAGTCTTTGCTTCTCACCACCGGATACTTTTACGCCGCCTTCTCCGATAACAGTGTCGAGACCTTTGTCGGCACGAGCCAGCAGATTTTGGCACGCTGCCTTTTCAAGAACCTCCATGCACTCTGCATCTGTCGCAGTCGGATTGACGAAGAGTAAATTCTCCCGTATCGTCCCGCTGAAGAGCTGCGTATCCTGTGTCACAAATCCGATGCGCTCGCGAAGTTGATCCAGGTCGACGGTGGAAGATGGATTGCCGTTGTAGAGTATCTCACCTGATCTAGGCGGATATAACCCAACGAGCAATTTTACAAGCGTCGATTTACCCGAACCCGATGGCCCGACGAACGCGATCGTTTCCCCGCGATGCGTCGTGAAGGAAATATTATTGAGTGCGTTCGTTTGTGCGGAAAGATGTTTGAAGCTTACATCGTCGAACACGAGTGTCTGAATGCCATCCAGTGCGATCGGTGCAAGGGGTTTGCTCTCGATAGGTGTTTGCAAAATTTGATAGAAATTCGCGAGCGACGCTTCTGCCTCGCGATAAATATTAATCACGTTTCCAAGCTCTTGCAGCGGTCCGAACAAGAAGAACGAATAAATCCAGAGCGAAAAGAATTTTCCGAACGTGATCTCTTGCGCGAAAATGAGATAGAGCATCAAGAAGAGAATGCTCGTGCGCAAAAAGTTGATCGTCGTGCCTTGCAAAAAGCTGAGCTTCCGAATGTATTTCACTTTCGTCAGTTCCAGCTCCAATACTTTCTCGTTCGTTGCGTTGAGTCGGGCGATCTCTTGCTTCGAGAGGCCGAGACTCTTGACGAGTTCGATGTTGCGTAAGGACTCCGTGGTTGTTCCGGCAAGTGCGACAGTTTGCGCAACGATTGTGACCTGAATTCTTTTGATCTTGCGACTGAGCGAATAACTAAGTGTCCCGATGATCGGAGCCGTTACGGCATAGACTACGCCAATAACCCAATTAATCATGAAGGCATAGATCGTCACAAATGCAAATCCGACAAGCGATGTAAAGAGAATATTGATCGTGGTCGCGATCAACTTCTCTACGTCTGCGCGCACTTTTTGCAGCTTGCTAAGCGTCTCACCACTGCGCTGATCTTCGAAAACCTGATACGGCAATTGAAGCGAATGCGAGATGCCATCGGCATAGAGCTTGGCCCCGATACGCTGCGTGATGACGTTGATGTAGTAATCCTGGAAATTTTTCGCGACACGTGAGACGAATGCGACAGTCATGGATAGAAACAGCAAAAACCCTACGCCCTTAAAAAAAGTCGTAGTGTCAAACTCTTTGAATCGCGAGGCATAGTCATCAATAACATGCCGAAAGATCAGCGGATCCATGAGGGAGAAAACGGTATTGATCGTCGCAAGTCCGAGTGCCAGAAAGACGATATTGCGATATTGCTTAAGATACGCTAAGAGGAGTTTCATACAAACGCTGAAATACTTCGAGAAAATAGAAAACTATATAGTTGTGGCAACAACCAACCCGCCCAGGAAGATTCTCTCAAAATGAAGAGGGTATTCCTATTGGAATACCCTCTTCATAAAAACTAAGAATTTGGGTTCTTTTGGCCGATTACTTGATGATCTGCATCCACTTCGTCTCGGTCAGATTACCCGAATGAAGTCGGTAGGAATACATTCCGGGTGCCATATTCGAAGCATCGAAAAAGACTTCATGCGTGCCACCAAGTTCTACACCACCGAGTAAATTCGCTACCTCAACTCCACGTATGTCATAGACTTTCAGCGTTGTGAAGCCATCTTTCGGAAGTGCAAAACGGATCATCGTGCTTGGCTTCAGGCTTCGGATGCCACTACCGAACGGATTCGGATAATTTTGCTCGAGGCCAAATCCTGGTGTGCTTGCACTCGAATGTACCGCAGCACTTCCCGAGCCAAAGCTAAGATTATCAACCACGAATCCGGAGCCAAAGTGAACATTGGGCGAGGTTCCGTCGCCCACGATCGAAATCGTGATCACAGCGGTATCTGGGGTCTCCTGCGTTTGATAGACGATTGGAGCCGAGAAGGCTACGAATCCGGGTTGGTTCGCTGATGCGCGAAAGATGCCACCGCCCATTGCAACTGTGTTCTTCTTGAACCCGACGGCAACCGAATACTGATCGCCGGAGACTCCGGTGAATTTATAAAAACCATTCAGGGCCGCAGGTCGAGTGGATACAGGAAATCCGGCGATAGTGTTGCTGCCTTCTTTGTGTCCTGTGATTACAAGCGGAGCGACTACGGCAGCTGCGAGTACTTGTACGACGTCACCCTTGAGAGCCGAGGCACCCGATTCACCAGGGTTCGTCTGAGTGATGGCTACCACCAGCGGTGCCGCATTGTTTGTAAACCAACCGTCCGGCTCGCCGTTGTTCCATACCTCGAAATCCGCGTTAGGAATTTGTGCGCGCGTCACGCCAAGCTCAAGTGAGAATACCGTCAAAAAGAGAAGTGCAGCGCCGATCGTCTTGAAAATAGATAGCAATTGTTTCATAGTGTAGGGTCAATAAAAATGAAGATCTGAGATGATAAAAGATCTGAATGACACGAAAATAGGGAATAACTCGGTGTTTGGTACTCGATTTCTTTTCAAAGGTTTCGCTGTTCGTCGGCTATTTTTTGGCCAACGTGTGCGCAACGACCCAATCGCCAATCACCTTCATGGCCACCGGAGACATTGTTTCCTTGATTCCAGCATATTCCGTCACGGCACCTGTGGGGGCGGTTTGGAATAAGTGGTTGAGTCCCTCGAGCTCCTGCACCTTATAATCTTTGTTGCCGCCAAGCTTGAGCGCTGTTTCGATTCCATGCAGATTTTCTTTGGCTACTACCTGCACATCTTTGGAACCGTTGATCGCCAATACGGGGATCTGAAGCTTCTTGATGTCGATGCGAGGATCGCGCCGAATCCAGAACCGATACCAAGGTGCGAGGATAGGCTTCATCATCTCATCTTTGTGCAGTTCAAAATCCGCTCGCTCTTTTTCCGAAACTTTGGCTGTGCGCAGCTGTGCATCGATCAAATTATCCCAGAGTGGAGTAATTGCTATCCTCGCGAGGGAGTCGTTGGGCTCCGAAGCCACAATAGAGTCGATAGAAGAATTAAGATCCAGCTGTGATCGAAGGCTATCCAGAGGGGCTCCGGTTACTTTCATGAGTGCTTCTCGTTGCAGCCGCATAAGCTGTCTGCTCGGCACACCTGGCCCGGCAAGCAAAACGACAAACGCAACATCGCTCGATCTGGCGGCAACCATCGGCGCGATCATTCCACCTTCGCTGTGACCGAGCAAGCCAATCTGTTTTTTGTTGATCTCTTTTCGCGTCTTTAGAAATGTGATGCCAGCTTCAACATCTGTTGCGAAATCGCCGCTTGTCGCGTCAAGAAATTTACCCGTTGAAGCGCCGGTTCCGCGATCATCGACACGCAATACCTCAATCCCTTGTCGCGTAAGATAATCAGCCAGTACCCAAAAAGGATGATGCCCGAGTAGTGTCTCGTTGCGATCTTGTGGACCAGAGCCAGTGATAAGGAGCACAACGGGATGCTGCCCGGTTGTGCGAGGAATTGTGAGCGTACCTGCCAGCGTATCGTTTCCGGCCGGATTGAAATACGTTACATCCTCTTCATCATACGGATACGGCTTGACCGGATCCTGAGGCTTCATGGTAGCGGGAAATTTATCAACCAGCTCGAGCTCTAACGGAATCGCTTGCGGCCCTTGCTCCCATGTTCCCTTGAAAAAAGTATGCTCCTTTGTCGTACTACCATAATACTTTCCCTTCACGGCCGACACTCGGAAGAAAAAAGAAGTATCACCAAGCACGAGGCTATCGATCGGAAGATCGAGCATACCTTGATCGACGCTCACGAGTGTGCCGATCGTCCGCCCGGCAGGCAATCGTAAGAGCTCAATACCAAGCCGCAATTCTACGATCCCAGCTTTTAGCGTACCAAGAAAAAGTTGTGGCCTGTACATCACAAGTGGTATCGGCGTCGTGGCCTGCATCCAAGTGCCCGTGATCACGTTGCCCGAGATCTTGGCATCATACCGGCCATTTGCCTTCGCAATTATGACATGCAGCGAATCACCCGAGATCATCACGAAGCTCATCGAATCTTGCATCGGTGATTGCACCGGACTACACCAACTACCCGAAAGCCCCTTCTCCTTCGTACCGGAAAAGGTGAACGAGATCATCAT
>JBDTCS010000049.1:0-15148 GCA_039923455.1 Kapaibacterium sp. (SeqCode)
AATTCGAGATGCGCCAGGGAAGCAGGGAGACTATTCCGGTTTCGTGCTCTTAATTCTCGAGGACTTTGACGAGATCCGCGCGTACCTTTCTCGCCATTTCATACAACACCATTATGATGTATTCTCCTCAGCGACACTTCGTGATGCACTCGCGATCGCATGGGAGGAGACTCCTACCGCAATCTTAATTGATTATATGATAAGCGGTGAAACGGCCTTTCGCGCGATCGAACGGCTTCACGAGGCTGCTCCTCAAAGCTATATTGTGCTCGTCGGAGGGACTGGTACGGAAGAGATCAAGCAGCATGCTTTGACGGTAGGTGCCTCGCAGGTGCTTCCGAGGGCATATACAATTTCGGATATGGATAATATCGTCCGAGATGCCACAACAAAGTTTGGAGATCAAGCTATAGCCGCCTTCTAAATTGTCAGTATTGTAAGATGGCTTCGGGATAATGACGCCTCAAGATCCAAAAATTAGGAGGAAATAACTCTGAAACAGAGTCTTCACACGCTGACGGAGGAGTTGAAACAATATTTTGATGTCATCAGCGTTGCATCCCGTGCACTGCAAACCGTCGAGATCGCAAGGTAAAATCTAAACTAAATACGCTCAAAACTATAATGTCATTTCTTACGAATATTATTTATGATACGACCGAGAACCAAAATTTTCGAACGGTTCTCTATACCGGCAAAAAGTCGCAACTCGTGCTCATGAACATTCCACCGGGTGGTGAGATAGGACTTGAGACCCATCCGAATGTCGAACAGACACTATTTATCCTTAGCGGCACCGGTACCGCTATACTCGATGGCGAATCACGGCCTATCAAGACCGGCGACGCACTCGTGGTTACACCTGGTACGGCACATAATGTCGTTAACTCCAGCGAGCAGGCGATGAAGATCTACACGGTCTATGCTCCACCTAACCACATCGAAGGACGGGTCCATGCGACAAAGGCGGATGCCGATGCGGACGAGGAAGATGAGGCCTACACGTCGCCCGTATAGGCAACTCGTGTGTGCTGCTATCGGTAAACGCATGAGTTGCCGGGATGACGGAAGCCGACGTCATGGTGATCGGCCCGGAAGGTCGTGAGCGATGTCAAGTCTCGCTTGCGGCCGCTCTCGGCGTTATGCGCCCGAGATTAGTTGAATCAGCAAGATCGCGGGGGCTGCTCAGTTGAACGAAACTTCTCAGTTGAACGAAAGAGAATACATCACTAATTTTAACTGCACGATGAATATCGAGATATTGGATCATGCTTCACAAATGATCCTGCCTGCGAACGTACTTAGTGATCGAAGGGCAAACGCTTCGCAACACCCGTTAGAAGTTTTCTTTCATCCGAAACGAGTTGCGGTCATAGGTGCAACGGATCGTCCTGGTAGTCCCGGTCAGGCATTGATGGCGAATCTCATATCTCGAAATGCAAATGACTTCGAAGTCTTTGCAGTTAATCCAATGCGTGCGAAGATCGCTGACAGAATTTCTTATCCATCGATCTGTGATGTACCGGGCGAAATAGATCTTGCGATCATCGTTACTCCGGCAAACACCGTTCCTGATATCATCAGCGAATGCGTCTCGGCTGGTGTTCGAGGTGTAATCGTTATCTCTGCTGGATTCAGAGAGTTTGGCGAGACTGGCAAAGAATTAGAAAGAAAAATCTGCGAACGTATTCAAGGATCGCAACTTCGCGTCATCGGACCAAATTGCATCGGAGTCATGAATCCCGTAACGGGATTAAATGCAACGTTTGCGAGAAAGTCGGCGCATCCCGGAAGCGTAGCGTTCATAAGTCAGAGCGGTGCATTGTGCACCGCGATCTTGGATTGGAGCGTCTCGGAGGCACTCGGTTTTAGTGCGTTCGTTTCCACCGGCTCGATGCTCGATGTGGGTTGGGGAGATCTTATCGAGTATCTTGGCACCGATCCAGCAACAGAGTCGATCGTTATATATATGGAATCGATTGGTGATGCGAGAAGCTTTCTCGAAGCGGCTACAACGGTTGCAGTTCACAAACCGATTATCGTTATCAAAGCAGGGCGAACGGAAGCCGCGGCCAAAGCTGCCGCTTCGCATACCGGCACGATGACCGGAAGTGATGCTGTGCTCGATGCTGCTTTTCGAAGAGCCGGTGTGCTTCGTGTCGATTGGATCGGCGATCTGTTTCATATTGCAGAAGTGCTCGCAAAGCAAGCACATCCAAAAGGGAGACGCCTCGCCATAGTTACCAACGCAGGTGGGCCGGGAGTTCTCGCGGCAGATGCACTGATGCTCGGAGGTGGCGAGTTAGCAACGTTATCGCAGCACACGATGGACGCACTCGATGCGATCTTGCCCGCGCATTGGAGCCGTGGCAATCCGATCGACATACTTGCGGACGCTTCAGAAGAAACCTTCGAGCGCGCTGTCGAACTCGCAATGCATGATGAAGGCTGCGACGGCGTGCTTGCGATTACTGCTCCACTTGTCGCGGCTCGACCGCTCACGATGGCGAAGAGCATTGCGAAATATGCAGATCTTGGAAAGCCGCTGCTTGCGGCGTTCATGGGAGGAGACACGGTCTCGGATGCGGAAGGATTGATGAGCCGAGGCGGCATTCCGACCTTCGCATTTCCGGATGATGCGGTTCGTGTATTTAATTACATGTGGAAGTATAGCGAAAATCTTTCGACACTCGAAAGTGCAACGCTTCCGATTAGAAGTGTAGCGTTGGCGTCACCCATGTCAACGATCATTGAACTCGCACTGCAAGAGGGCAGAACAGTCTTGACGGAAGTCGAATCAAAGGAATTGCTTGCGTCATTTGGAATACCGGTCGTACCCACTAAAGCCGCAGTGAATGTAGAAGAGGCAATTCATGCGGCGAGAAGCACCGGCTTTCCTGTAGTCGTCAAGTTGCTCTCGAAAACAATTACGCATAAATCAGACATCGGTGGTGTCAGGTTAAATCTTCACACGGAGGATGATGTCCGCAGAGCCTTCGATGATATCCGTGCAGCTGTAGTCGCACACGCAAGCGCGCAGGACTTTTGTGGAGTTTCCGTGCAACCGATGGTTCGTTACGACGGATTTGAATTGATCCTTGGTAGTAGTATTGATGCACAATTCGGTCCGGTGATCTTGTTTGGGGCCGGTGGTGTGTTTGCAGAGGTTATGAAAGATGCCGTGCTGGAGTTGCCACCGCTGAATCAATGGCTCGCGAGACGAATGATAGATCAAACTCAGATATCGCGCGCCCTAAAAGGTGTACGAGGGAGAGCACCCATCAACAGCCAGGCATTGGAATCCGTACTGATCAACTTTAGTAATCTTATTCTTGATCAACCATGGATATCCGAGATCGATATCAATCCACTCATCGCTTCATCCGAAGGATGCTTGGCGCTCGACGCGCGCGTGCTATTGCACGATGCCGCAACACCAATTGATCAGTTGCCTCGCGCGGCCATGAATTTTGGAGCGAAGTCCGCTCGCCTGGCATAGCATCTTCTTCACCAAAGACTGATGTGATGCCAATAGAAGTGTAAATTTATCTTCCACCATATTGCGCGCGATTTGCTTATAATCCGCGTAATAGGTTGAAACCGTTGACTCTGAGGAGTTGGCATTAGAGTTGGATAGAATATTCCTTTAACTCAAGCATTTATTCAAAACCCACTCTAGGCCTCATGAAAATTTATTTACATTTAACCCTACTCTTGACAGTTCTGGCAATAGCTGGTTGTACCGATCATGTCACCAACATGATGGCTTCTACCTATCATAGCGTACCACTGACTATCGGAACGGGGAACGCCACTACATGGATCACGACCGATGGATCAGGCAACCTGAGTGCAATCGGGATCACGATCTCGGACGCAGCGCTTGCAAGTCTGGGAACACATGACTCGATGTATGAACTTCCGATGCCAACCGGGATCTCATGCGCTTTCAAGAGTATCGCACTCGACTTTGCGACACATGATAATGCACCGTATAATCTTCCGCACCTCGATCCACATTTTATGCTGATCGATATGGCAACTCGAATGGGCATCATGGACACCGAAGATAGAATGATGCCGACCAATATGATGATGCCGTCCGGCTATCGTTCGGATGGCATGTCCGAATTGATGATGGGCGTCCATTGGATGGATACGACCGGTTCGGAGTTCCACGGCTCTCCGTTCGAGTGCACCTTTGATTACGGCACCTCAAAGGGCGACATGATCTTTTATGAATTGATGTGTGAAAAGGCATCACTCGAGAGTCATAAAGCGTTCAATAAGACGATTCGCAAGCCAACGATGATGGGCGGGATGATGATGTCGATGACAATTCCTTCGGCCTACAAAGTGAGCTATGATCAGAATGGTCACACTACCACTTTCGAACTAAACGGTTTCTGATCTACCATACTCGCTGGTTTCGTACAAACAAATTCTTAGAGCATGAATAAATTGAAGAAGAGAGCTTGGGCCGAGCCGTTCAAGATCAAAGTCGTAGAGCCGTTACGCATCACGACACGTGAATACCGCAAACGTGCGCTGGAAGAAGCCGGATACAATACCTTCCTACTCCGATCGCGAGATGTGTATATCGATCTGCTGACCGACAGCGGCACCAACGCGATGAGCGACAATCAATGGGCAGGAATGATGCTCGGGGACGAAGCCTATGCCGGCAGCGAGAATTTCTATCATCTCGAGAGTGCCGTGCAAAAATTTTACGGCTACAAGTATCTCGTACCGACGCATCAAGGGCGCGCAGCCGAGCATCTCATCTCAAAGATTCTCATTAAGCCAGGTGATTACGTGCCGGGCAATATGTACTTCACCACGACGCGACTTCATCAGGAACTCGCCGGCGGGACGTTCGTAGATGTCATTATCGATGAAGCACATGATCCGGAAAGCTTGCATCCATTTAAAGGTAACATAGATCTTGGCAAACTTGCAGAGCTTATTGAGCGAGTTGGAAGCGAGAAAATTGCTTATCTCACGGTCGCTGCAACTGTGAATATGGCGGGTGGTCAACCGATATCCATGCAAAACCTGCGTGATATTCGAAAGCTGACACATCGGCACAACATCACCGTAGTACTTGACGCTACTCGTGCGATGGAGAATGCGTACTTCATCAAAATGCGCGAGCCTGGATTTGAGTCACATTCGATAGCGGAAATTTTGCTCGAGATGTGCTCCTACACAGATGCAGCTACGATGAGTGGAAAGAAAGATCTACTCGTGAATATCGGCGGCTTTCTTGCACTTAACGATCCAGATGTATTCGAAGAAGCAAGAAACCTCGTTGTTGTTTATGAAGGATTGCACACATACGGCGGCCTCGCCGGTCGTGACCTCGAAGCAATGGCTCGTGGGATTGTGGAGGCAGTCGAAGAAGATCATCTTCGTGCTCGCATCGGACAGGTAGAATATGTAGGAGAGCAACTGCAATCGATCGGAATTCCGATCGTACTCCCAATTGGGGGTCATGCCGTGTTTCTCGATGCGAAGCGTTTTCTACCTCGAGTCAAGCATCTGGAATTTCCAGCGCAGACGCTATCAGCAGAGCTCTATCTCGAGAGTGGCATTCGTTCAATGGAGCGAGGCATCGTATCTGCCGGACGTAATGCCAAGACAGGCGAGCACAATATTCCATCGCTAGAACTTGTTCGGCTCACATTCCCGCGACGAGTGTACACGCAAGCACATTGTGATGTTGTTGCTGAAGCGGTAGAAGCTGTCTATGCACGGAGAGATGAAATCCGCGGACTTGACATGATCTACGAGCCCAAATACCTTCGCTTCTTTCAAACAAGATTCAAACGGCTTGAGTAACTCAAGTCGTTCAATCGGCATTCAAATATCGGCAGAATTGTTAACAAACTTCTACGCGTAACGCGGTCGCGAAGATTGTTATTGTTTAACCACCTTCATGGATTGCGTCTTCGACTTCGATTGGATTGTCAGAAAGTAAACACCGCTTGTAAATTTTTCGAATGGCAGCGTTGCCGTCTGAAGTCCTGGTTCCGTTATGTGCTGATCCAAGAGCACTTGACCAAGTGCATTCATCACAACAATGCGAGTCAAGCGGTCATCAGCATTGGATGCGTTAAGTGTCAGCTCCGAGGTGATAGGATTCGGATATGCAGTTATGTCACGGCCGGGCGCCAAGGTTGAAACCTCAACACCGCTAGACGGTTTTACAACAACCGTAATATCTTTCGTTGTCATGTGAAGATCATCGAATGCGCGCAACGTGAAGACATAGTTGCCTACGACTGTCAAACCACTAACGCTCGAAATCGCACACCCTTGATGATCGAATGTCGGTGAAGAACCAGCAGGGGATGATTTGATTGCCCACCAATGCCGAAGCAGTTGACCTCCCGGATCGCTCGTGGCTCCAGTCAATTCCGTTGCACTCGATGGTAGAGTCAAATTCGCTGGCGTTGCAGTAATAGAATTAATCACAGGTCCGGCGCTTGCTGGATGGACTCTGCAAATAACTTGGGCTGTGAGATCCGGATGCCCGGGATTTGTTACGCTTACGTGAAAAACATAATCGCCCGGCACAGTCATCTTCGAAGCCTGTGCGCGAATACTTACATAAATATAGATCGTAGTATCCAAAAATGCATTCGCCCCGTTCGGCTGACTGACGAGTGTCCACTTCCCTCGACCATTAAAGCTTGAGTTAGCAAGATCACCGACCCCTACTTGCACCGTGACCGATGAAGTCGGAAGCTCGATGTTTGCATGCGTCGTATCTCCCGGATCGGTGAACACGAGTCCGTACGGAGGTGCGATTCTAAAACCAGCTTGTCCAAGAACGGGTGGAGGATTCGATGCGTAAACTAATATATATATTTTCTTTGATGAGACATTCGATCCGTCCGATACACTGATATTAAAGATGTAAGTCCCTGCGACGGAGAGCCCGTTCACTGCTGTAGATGCAACACTCGTGGTCGCGATGAGCGCATTCGCACCACCGGGTTGTGAATCAACGCTCCATGTGTAGGTGAGTGGATCCAGTTCAGGGTCACTCGCCTTAACAGTTAGTACTGTGCTTGCAGTCGGTGCGACCAAATACCCCGGGTTTGCAAAATAGGTCATGATCGTTGGCGCATGATTTTTCCCGGAGTAGGGATAGAGCGTGGTGATCACGCTACCGCCTCCAACATTTTGGAGAGTGATGCTACCAGAGCCATCCACAGTTTGCACACCACTCTCTGTGAATGCATTCACACCCGGTGAAGCCTGAGAGCGTCCATAACTTCCTGCGGGTAATCCGCTAAGAGTAACAGCACGCGTGGTGCCGCCGTTGATAATAACAGTCGTGACGGCATTATTCCGCACAAACGAAAGCACACGCACGAGTGAATCACTTGATGTTGCTAAAACTCGAACTGCACCCGGCCTCACATAATGCATAAGTTGCCGCAAGCGGATATACGTATTCGATAACGTAAAACCTGTGTTGCCGCCGGTTGGAACGAGTGTGTTCGAGCCACTGAATGCAATCTCCCAATACGAAACTCCGCCGAGCGTAAGATCGCTGTAGAGATCATCGAGCGTGGGATTTCCCATCTCCGTTTGTGCTGTTGTGATCCCTTTCGATTTTGCAAAATCACGAAGGTACGTTCGGTATGGATCGGCGGTGCCGTAGTTATGATACGATATACGACCGACATACTTCCAAAGGTCGGAATCGTTTTGTACCGGTGTGATAAAATTCCAATCGGTTTGAGGCGCGATGGCTTCTGCATATTGTGTCCGAGTTGCGAGACCAAGCTGTAGCAATCTCGGTCCAAGTGCTTTGGTATCTTCGGTCAGAATTTGTGTTGTAAATACCCCGTTTGGTTCGTTCGCGATAACATCATATTTAATGTCGATGCCATAATTGTTTTTCCACCAAAGTGCCCCAGCCCAGATTTGTTGCGCACGCTCGCCGGGATGATTTAGTACCCAAGGTTTCAGAGAAGTCGCAGCGGTCGAATAAGTGGGGCTGGAATAGAACGACGTCTTGAAGCCGTTCGATTCTACTCGATTCTTGAAGTACACCGTATAGTCTGCGATTCTTTGATCGAGAGTAGGCGCATAAAACTTCGTCCAATCTATCGAATCGCAATCACCGTTATCCATTCCGGTGCCGTCGGGCCGAGGCCCGATTTCCCAAACGCGCGAACCAGTCAGACCAAGATCATCTATAAGAAAATCCAACATTTGGTGATTGATGGTATCTCCGATTGCCTGACCGATCGAGTAATTGAGACTGCTGAATACTCCGCCACCATGACCCCAGCCTTCGATCGTTTGGAATTTTGTCGTGGAGTCGACCTTGATGTTGACTTGTGCGCGAGCCGTGGCAGTCACAACAAAAAATGCGATCACAAAGAATACCCTGATTTTCATAATGGACTGATCCAGTGTTTAGGACAAGGAGCTGTGCGTATCCATGCGGATCTCCCGACCCGCACAGAGGGCTAACACAAAAAGCTGCCCCAATCCTTAAGACACCAAAGCTCGCTTGGCGCTACATCTCGAAGGAAGAGTGGAGCCCCGAATAGAATTCAGAACTCGATGGTGACGGAGAAAGTGGAAAGGCGGTTGTATGGATTCGATCCGCTTTCTTCCTTGAGCGCTTGTACGTTGATTCGCGACCGCAACCAAATTGTTTACAGAGAACCGAGCCGTTGTAGATTGACCGCTGGAAATTCAAGATATAATAGTATGTACCCTCTCTCATTTCGTGAGAATCTCCTTTTTTACCATCCGAAAGAGGATGCATGCCAGCACTCATACTCACGGCGGTCATTTAGATCCTTGGCGTTAATCCATACGTGCGCGTCAGCCTTGTTCGTGCAAGGTCGCTTATGCAAGGATGGCGAAAGCCGATGCCTGTGCTCGTTCGTATCAATGAGCAACCAGAAATTCCTTGGCGTATCAATATGATGCCGATGGGTGACGGCAGCTTTTATTTATACTTGCACGGCGACGTTCGCAAGGCATCGGAGACAAAGGTAGGAGACCGAGTTCGTGTTGAGCTTAGCTTCGACTCTGACTACACCGGTGGTCCCACCGAGATACCTCCTCAGCTCACGCTTGCTTTCAAAAAGTATCCGATGGCGAAGCTGACCTATGACGCATTGATCCATAGCCGGCAGAAAGAGATCGTCAGATACCTCACGAATTTAAAATCCTTGGAGGCGCTTGAGCGAAATATTATTCGGGTTCTTGATGTCCTATCAGGCAAAAAAGGTCGTTTTATGGGCCGGAACTGGTAAAAATAGTCACTTTTTAAAGAAAACTATTGCGTAACCGATAAGTTACGCGTATATTTGTAACCAATCAGTTATACGAACAAATGAGAAGAGATGTATTTCAAGCGATCGCGGATCCGACTCGGCGCGCAATTTTAGGATTGCTGGCGCTCCAAGCGCTCACGCTGAACGGAGTTGCCGAACATTTTAAGATAAGTCGGCCCGCTGTTTCGAAGCACATAAAACTGCTTTCCGAGTGTGGGCTCGTACAGGTGGAACAGGATGGTCGAGAGAGGTGGTGTAGGTTGAAGCCGGAGAAACTTACCGAGGTCTCATCTTGGGTTGAGCAATATCGAAAGCTTTGGGAGACGAAGCTCGATGCCTTGGAAGTATACTTAAAAGAAATTCAAAACGTAGAGAAAAAGAATGTCTGAGAAAAGCGCTACATCTCATTCGAATGTGTTTAAACTCTCGCGTGTGTTCGATGCACCACGTGTGCGTGTCTTCAACGCTTGGACAGATCCTAATCTGATGGCGAAGTGGTGGGGGCCGCACAACTTCACGAATCCGATCTTTGAGTTGGATGTGCGTGCTGGTGGTGCGATGTATATCGTAATGCGATCGCCAGATGGCAGGACGCTACTCAAGCTGGAAACAATTTTTGACACCATCGAACTTCGGAATGCGATGATTGAGATGGGAATGAACGAAGGCTGGGGGCAGAGCCTCGATAAACTTCAGGCACTGCCGCATTAAACAGAAAAACTTTACTAAGCTTAGGAGAGCATGAACACCGATCCAGTTGAGATGAAGGATACCAGCAAACGGGAGATCGTTACGACTCGCTTACTCGATGCACCGCGCGAGTTGGTTTGGAAAGTGTGGACGGAACAAGAGCACATCGAAAAATGGTGGGGCCCAATAGGATTCACGACTACAACACAAGAGATGGATGTGCGGGTTGGCGGTCATTGGCAACATACGATGCATGGTCCCAACGGAGTCGATTATCCCGGCGAGATGCACTATCAAGAGATCAAAATGCCTGAACGGCTCGTCTATTTTCACGGCGGCGGCAAAGGTGCTCCAGCAGAAGTAGAATTCACCTCCGTGGTTACGTTCGAAGATGTCGATGGCAAAACATTGCTAACGATGCGTATGATATTCGTGAGTGCTGAGGAACTTGAGCGAGTCCAGATAAAGTATCACGCAATCGAGGGCGCAAAACAAAATATCGGCAGGTTGGCCGAGTACGTTGTGCATATTCAGTAATATCTAATTGAGCGTCAATGACGGAGTATCCTTGACTTACTATTTAAGAGCAGCAGAACCTAACTATCAGTATGGCAGAAATTTCGAATGTTCTTGTACCCACAAGTGCAGAATTGGTTATCACTCGTGAGTTCAACGCTCCACGAGCACTCGTATGGAGAGCTTGGACAGAACCGGAGCTTTTTAAAAAATGGTGGGGCCCAAAAATGTTTACGTGCCCAGTGGCGAAGATGGATGTGCGTGTAGGCGGTAAATACCTTTGGAGTATGCGCGGTGAAGGCTGGGGCGATATTTATACCACTGGTGAATTTCTCGAAGTTGTACCGATCGAAAAATTAGTCTACACCGATAGTTTCTCGGATGCAGCCGGTAATATCGTTTCACCTACGTACTACAAAATGCCGAGCGACTTTCCGGAGAAGATGTTGGTGACTGTCAGGCTGGAGGATCTCGGGAATACGACCAAGATGACGATTCAGCATGTCGGTGTGCCATCAGGCGAAATGACTGATGCGACGAAGCAAGGCTGGAATGAATCATTCGATAAACTTGGCGATTCCATGATTTGATCTACGGTTCAATTTATGCATGCTTGATACTCTTCCTATAGGGTTGTATTGAAGCAATAAATTGAGAATAGTGTTTGAAACGCGATGCCGATTAAAGAGCCCAGCGTGTTGCAACCATGAATAGTAATTTCGTTTATCGGATTCAGTTTAGAAACGGACCACCATGCTTAAGAAAAAAGACGCTGCGACAAATATTGCGGTGAAAGATCTCGAAGTTGCGAGAATATTTTATCGCGATACACTTGGGCTTGAAGAAGTCGGTGCGAAGGATGATCAAGTGATAACTTTCAAGAGTGGGAATTCACTTATCTATGTGTATCGCTCAGAGTTTGCCGGGACGAACAAAGCGACGGCAATAACCTGGCTTGTGGCTGAAGAATTAAATGACATCGTAAAGTCTCTCAAATCCAAAGGTGTGGAATTTGAGTATTACGATTTTCCTGGTATGACTCGCGCAGGTGAAATTCATAGCGCTGGGACGATGCAGATCGCTTGGTTCAAAGATCCCGATGGAAATATTTTAAGTATAACAAACGGTTGAGCTCCAGCAACTCGCATAACTGCAGCAAGTACTTTAGAGTAAATCATATCAAAAAAAAATACTAATCGTATGGCTCAATCTAACTTGATTCAGAAGTGGCAACAAGCTGCTCCCCAGTTCAAAAGTATACTTCGTATAGTCGCAGCGCTAATGTTCATGATGTCGGGTACGACGAAGCTCTTCGCATTTCCCGGAGGTATGCCAAAAGGCATGTCGCTTGAGATCTGGTCTCAAGCCGGCATCGGTGCAATTCTGGAAGTTGTGGGCGGTGCACTGCTTGTGATCGGACTGGGTACACGACCGATCGCATTCATATTAGCCGGCGAAATGGCTGTTGCCTTTTTCCAATTTCACGCAACAACAAGTTATTGGCCGACGGTGAACGGCGGTGTTAGCGCCGTGCTATATTGTTTTATCTGGCTCTATTTTTCTTCTGCCGGAGCGGGGCCTTGGAGCGTTGATGCGATGCGGAGCAAGAATACTTCGAAGGTATAGCGTCAAATCTCGATTCCGAACGAACTGACATTCTAAAAGAGTGTGATGTTAATTGTATTTGTTCCGGTAATCGATGGGGGATAAACCGGTGATCTTTTTGAATGTGGTTCGAAATGCTTTGGTGTCGGAGTAGCCGACATCGTACATCACTTCGTTGACGTTCTTACTACTCGTTTCGAGGCTCTTCTTTGCGGCTTCGATCTTCACACGCTGAAGATATTCGATGACGGTATTGGAAGTCGCTTTCTTAAATCTGCGCTCAAACGTTCGGCGACCCATCGCAGACATTGCTGCCAGTTGCTCGACCGTGATCTTCGTATGAAAATTTTGTTCGATGAAAACCTGCACCTCGCGAATCGGCTCATCTTCGTGATCACGCTGACCTGAGAACATAATGAACGGAGACTGGCTATCACGATCGATCTCGATCTCATAGATCTTCGCGCACAATATAGCGACATCCCGGCCGGCGTATTTATCGATGATGTATAGTATCAAATTCCAAAACGAATTAGCACCGCCACTCGAGTATACGCCATCTTCGTCCGTGATGATTTTCTCGGATACGAGCTCGACATTGGGAAACATCTTTCGAAATTCATTCTGCGCCATCCAATGCGTCGCACATTTCTTGCCATCAACTAGCCCTGTGGCAGCAAGCAAGAACGCACCGACGCAAAGACTCGCAACTTCTGCACCGGCAGTATACTGCTCTCGAATCCATGGAAAGAAATCTTTATTGGCATCGATCACATCAAGCATGACGCCATTAACCGCTGGAATAATAACGAGGTCTGTTTTGTGTGCCTTGCCAATCGTGAGGTCTGGCCGAACAGAAAATAAATTGTTGTACACCTGAGCATCATCCGTCATGCCAACGAGCTGCACTTCGAACATAGCTGGCTTTCCCATTTGGAGGAGCACATCATTGGCTCTACTAAATGCTATAAAGGATCCCTCGATAGTTCCAAGGGCGGTTGCGCCCTTTGTGACAAGTATTGATATGCTTTTCATAAGACAAATATACGCAATAAAATTGTCGCAATCCACCCCTAAGAATGGCATTATTGCGCCTCACATCGAGATAGGTGCGCTGGCTATCTTTGCATTGTGACCGAATAGACGCAAAAAACAGGGATTATGACTCAAATTAACGCATATATTACTTTTAACGGAAATTGTCGTGAGGCAATGACTTTTTATCACGAGTGCATAGGCGGTGAGCTCGATTTGCAAACTGTCGAGGGCTCTGCGATCGAGGCACAGTGCCCGTCAGCGATGAAAAACCAAATACTTCATTCGGCTTTGACTAAAGATCCGTTGCTGTTGATGGGGACCGATATGGTTGGACCAGAAGCCTACAAGCCTGGTAATAACGTCGCACTCTCTTTCAACTGTGTGAGCGAAGAAGAGGTGAATAGGTATTTTAACTTGCTGTCAACGGGCGGGGTGGTTGCTCATCCGCTTCGAAAGGAGTTTTGGGGAGCCACGTTTGGTGTTTTCACCGACAAGTATGGTATTCGATGGATGCTTCACTACGACGAGAAGCTCAATAAGTAATTCAGGCTACACACTTAAGCAGCACGCGGGAAATGTTCATACCAATCTTCACCATCAGTCCATTGATCTTTATTATTGGCTTTACAATCTTTGGAAAATCGAAGAAGAAACACGGGCCGTCACGACGAGTAGAGGCTCAGGTCGTGGCCGAAAGTGGTGTGCCCGATTTCGAGTTGCTCTTCTTCATGAGTGCGATCGATTCCGCGCTTATCTTGGAGCGAAAGCGACAGGCACCTGGGCTCATCGGAGTGGCAACAACTAATACCCGTGAACAGGGCGAACGTGTAGGCACGTGAAGCTAACATAGAACGCGTTATCCCTTCTTAACAAATCAGAAAACTGCGACAGGAAAAATGAGAAAGCTCAAATTACAAATGCAGATAAGCGTCGACGGATTTGTCTGCGGCCCAAACAGCGAGATGGACTGGCTGACTTGGAATTGGGACGATGGATTGAAAGAGTATGTGATGGGCCTAACTGCTCCTGTCGATACTATCGTCATCGGTCGCAAATTGGCTGAAGGGTTCATACCCCATTGGACGAAGGCCATAACGAATCCGGAGACTAATGATATCTTCGCGCGTAAAATGGTCGATACTCCGAAAGTAGTGTTCTCGAATACGCTCCACCAAGCGCCGTGGGATAACACTACGGTTGTTGGGGGCGATATTGCTGAACAAATTTCCAAACTCAAATCGCTGCCGGGTAGGGACATAATTACTTATGGGGGAGCGGGCTTTAGTTCTAACCTGATTGAGGCCGAGGTCATCGACGATCTATTTCTTTTTGTGAATCCAACTGCGATCGGAAAGGGTCTACCCATTTTCAAAGGGCGCACGAATCTTAGATTGGTAGAGACGCAAGCCTTTGAGTGCGGTATCGTGCTACATCACTATCAACACCAGACGAAGTAAGCGCAACATAAACCGAATGTCAAATCGTATTAAAAGAATTTTTGTGTTTAATATTCAAATAGACTGAACATCATGGCAACAATGAACCCGTATCTCAACTTCAACGGCAATACCGAAGAAGCGTTTAACTTCTACAAATCTGTTTTCGGTGGCGAGTTTCTCGCGATCATGCGATACAAGGATACTCCTGACGGCGATAAGATGCCACCGGATGCCAAAGAGAAAATTATGCATATCGCGCTTCCGATCGGCAAAGGGAATGTGTTGATGGGGACCGACTCTCTAGAATCACTGGGACAGAAATTGACCAAAGGCGATAATTTTTCGCTTGCCCTCGAAACCGAAAGCAAGGAAGAGACAGACAGACTCTATCATGCGCTTGTTGCTGGTGGCACGCCGGACGCGATGATGCCACTCGGCGATGCATTCTGGGGAGCGTACTTTGGAATGCTCACAGATAAATACGGCGTTCGTTGGATCATCAACTACACGTATCCAAAAGCGTAAGCAAGGACTCGCGATTCGAAC
>JBDTCS010000050.1:0-4301 GCA_039923455.1 Kapaibacterium sp. (SeqCode)
TGATCGAGGCACCTGGATTGAGGACACCGGATTCCAAAGCGCTATGAATCACCCGGTGCAACGACAACCCTGAAACATCGAGCGTCTTGAGAAACCACTCGTAGTTGGAATTTTCGTAGCTTAGCCCCTTGCGAATGTTTTGTGACATTCCCACCGAGTGAATAATAAAATCGATTGTGCCGAGTTTCTCCTTCAACTCCTTGAAGCAGTTCTCAAGCTCTGCCATGTTTGAAACATCGCAGGAAATGAGCGGCGCATTGCCGACGATCTTTGCAAGTTCTGCCGGCTTTCCGACTCTGAGCGCAATCGCCACATTCGATATAGCAAGCTCTGCGCCTTCGCGATATGCCGCGAGTGCTATCTGCCAGCCAAGGCTCGTTTCGTCCATCGGACCAAAGACGATTCCCTTTTTTCCCTTCAATAAACCGTATGATTTTGTTTCTGGCATAATGCTTATGGCTGATTTTGGCTATTCTTGGCCCTGTTCATCGATCCCCGCTGCAAATATACGGGGTCGCGGTGACGATTTTATCGGGGCGACCCGAACGGTTCAAGAACACTAAACTTGCTTAATGAACTCATGAATTACGAGGCCAGACAGCAATTTTGGATAAAAAAAGGTCGATTTTTGAGGCATAAACTCTCCTGATGTCACGACCGCCAGCATTTCGGTAGGCGTAACAGCTCGAACAATAAAGCTGGCGTCCACTTTGGTGTGTTCCAAAAGCTCATCCAGCTCCTTCATCGTGTGCGGGTAAAGGAGATTCTTTTTCTGATCTATTGCAGCTTGCGTCAAGCCGAGCACACCTTTGAGAATTTCTTCCTGTAACCTCCAAACAACAATATTGTCGATCGGAGTTGCGGCAACGAACGGCGTTCGGTCGCGCACCACGATCCAGTGCGGCTCGTCCGAAAGCTGCACCAGAGTGAGCACGCGTGGGTCTGACTCAAGCGCAGCAAGTCCCTCTTCTCTTGTCTGCGCTTGCGCAAGATCATAGTGCTCGCGAAGGCTGGTCAGAAATTGTGTAACGCTAAAATCTGGTATGCCGTGTGCGACCCGGTGCGTTGGAAGGATCACCGTCCCTTTACCGCGGAGGTTTGACAAGAAGGCGAGCGTGTATTTTGCTCCCGGTAATTCCGGATGTGCTTCGGAATACGCGAGTGATGTTTCGTAACGATGATGCCCATCGGCGATTATGACCTTCTTACCCATTACGAGCGCTTCAATCTTCTGCGCGCTCGCAGCGTCTTCTAATTTCCAAAACCGATGTGTAATCGTTTCACCATTGAATAGCAGTTCTTTAACTTCGGCAAGCGGCGCTTGTGATTTCGAGGGTGTAGCGAGTTCGTCAAACGTTTGGCTGTCATCGTCGATCAGGCCAAAGATCGGACTCAAGTTTCCCTTTACATGCTCCATGAGTTGCATACGATCGCGCTTCGGACCTTGCAACGTGCGTTCATGCGGAAGCACTTCGCCCGCAGAGTATGCCGAAAGATGTAAACGCCCGAGCACACCGACTCTGGTTACGTTTTTCCCTTCAGGAGTTTTAAAGCTCTGATGATACAGAAAAAAACTGGGCGAGTCATCTCGAACGAGCACACCACTCTCGATCCATTTGTGAAAATAGTCCTCTGCACTGGTGTATGGATCGGTGTCGCGATTAAGAATCAGTCGGATTACGTTGTGCTCATCGCGAGCATAGAGTGCGTCGCGCTCTTCCGGCGAAATCACATCATAAGGCGGTGCAGTAACAAGTTGTGCCGATTGATCCTGACTATACCTGGTTGCTCGAAAAGGAAGAAATCCCGCCATGCGTAAACGCTTAGTTCAAAAAGCTATTGACTAACTATAACCATCTTAAATACTATAACCAAAATTCTTGAGCGCATTCTTATCGTTGCGCCAATCCTCGCGGGCACGAACGTGCAATTCGAGAAACACGGGATGATCCACAAATTGCTCAATCTCATGGCGAGCCCTAGCGCCAACTGCCTTCAGAGCCTCACCGCCTTTGCCGATAATGATCGACTTTTGCGAATCTCGCTCAACAATGATTTCGGCATTAATGTACCACTTCCCATTCTCTCGCTCGGCATACTCATTGATCTCGACTTCGGTCGAGTAGGGTATCTCTTCCGAGAATTTCGAAAAGATCGCCTCACGAATCAGTTCGCTAACAAAAAATCTCTCATTCTGATCGCTGAACTCATCCTGAGCGTAGAACGGTATCTTTCCGGGCAAATACTGTCGCAGCGTCTTTAGCAAATCAGGAAGTCCCTTCTGCTTCGGTGCGGAAATCGGGATCAAGTCTTTGAAGATCGCCATGTCACCATATTTCTGAAGCGTTGGCAAGAGCAGCGTTTTGTCTTTGACGAGATCGATCTTTGAGAGCGCGAGAACGATCGGCTTCTCGCCCGCTATGCGCACATAATCCTTCCAAGCTTCCGGTAGCGCTCTATCAGGTGACTTTGTAGCTTCGACGAGCAAGAGTATCACATCCGCATCATCGAACGAACGCTTGACCTGCTCGAGCATCGCATTGTGCAAAAGATTCGTCGGGCGCGGCATGATTCCGGGCGTATCGAGAAACACGATCTGCTCCATTTCGCTCGAATGAATTCCGAGCACCCGCTTACGGGTCGTCTGCGGTTTAGCAGAGATGATTGAAAGCTTCGTACCTAGGATCGCATTTAGCAACGTCGATTTTCCTGCATTAGGAATTCCGACAATCGCGCAATATCCGGCACGGTAGCCTTCCGGTAAAACAGGTTGAACAATTGCCTCGTCAGGCATTTCTGAAATTGTGATGTGATCGTGAGCAAAACATTTTGTCGCAACACCCGAGCGATGCGATCCCTCCAGTAACGACTCACCGAATCCTAAGGCTCTCGGAGAAGTTCCAACACGCGACGCTGGCCTTCTTCGAGTGCATCCTGAGGCGAGAGTTTGCGATAGATTGCCTGCGCAACTTCATCCTCAAGAATCGACTCAACCTCCAACCATTTTGGCAAAACAGGCGTCATGCGAGCATGCTTGAGTTGTTCGGTAAACACTGCGCCTTCTCTACGAGTCAAGTAATAACTGTCACTCGCGACAGTCGTGTCGGCCGGATACATGTTCACAGCTTTTGCGAATCGAAGTTCGTTATCGCTTCGTGTGATGTAGGCCAAAAATGTTCGCGCCTCTTTTTGCAATGGGCTACTCCGACTGATCGCAAGATACTCTCCACCAGCGAAGGACTCGCCCGGGTGATTGTTGTTGCCGGGGAATATCTCGGTATGCCATGGGAACGTTGCGTTTTTGAGTGCCTTAATGAGCCAGGAGCCGCTGAACCAAATGCCAAGCCTACCTCTACGGAATGCATCATCCAAATTTTTCTGCGTCTCGAGTGTGCCGTAGGCTTGTTGCTCGACATAATACGTCAACGCCTCAACGTTTGCCGGTAGCGCGAAGGTCGGCTTGCCATCGGTGCTGAACAGGTGTCCACCATTGGACCAAACATACGGCAGAAATTTCTTGTATAGCCTGTGCTCGTCGGACCCATTTACACCGACACCACCAACGAGACTTGTTGCCTGAATTTTTTGCGCAAGCGTTCGAAACTTCGTCCAATCCCCAAGCTTGGTCTTCGAAGAATCCTTTCCATCCCGATTGGCCAAGCTGTCATTGACAAACATCACGCGCGTGTCAACAAGCCAGGGAATTGCAAAGCACGTATCTCGCCACATTCCCGGGTCTTTGGAATAATCGACTGCGAAGGACTCTCGTAAACGAAGCAAGCTATCCGATTGAAAAAGATTTGTAAGTACACCACTCGAAGAGAATTGTGGTACCCAATCACTTCCAAGTTCCATCACGTCCGGTGGAGTCTCTGCGTTAAAGCCCACCATAAGCTTGGTCTTGCCATCAGCCCAGCTCAGTTCGGTAACTTCGATCGGGATCTCAGGATGTTCGCGCTTGAACCCTGAAAGCAAGGAGTCCATCGCTGCTCGCTGAGTCGGCTCGGACCAAAAATGAGAAAAGTGCAAAACCTTTGAATCACGATCACGCGTACAACCAGAGATCAAACTCAACACAGCGGCACACAGCACGGTTAACGCGATCGGGGCATAGAATGTGAACTCAGATTTTCGCCCGGTGCGTGTCACCAATTTATTTTGCAGTGAACGCAATGAAGTTAATGAGTGCGGTGACGATAACCATGATGTTCGTCACGACGGTGACGGTTTGAAAGAAGACGTCGAGTGCACGACCGCTGACGATGATCGTATCGCCGGGTTGCAAGTATGGGTTCTGCGCA
>JBDTCS010000051.1:0-7241 GCA_039923455.1 Kapaibacterium sp. (SeqCode)
CGAGCACGATCGCCGAAACTAGGTTTATCTCCAAATCTCGGTTTATCCCCAAACTTCGGTTTGTCACCAAATCTAGGCTTGTCGCCAAACCTCGGCTTGTCACCAAACTTGGGACGATCTCCAAAAGATGGCTTGCTGCCAAACCTTGGCTTCTCTCCAAATTTTGGACGATCGCCAAACTTCGGCTTGTCGCCGAACTTGGGCCTATCACCGAACTTAGGTCTATCACCGAAACTTGGTCTTGCCGAACCGGAACGGGCGGAAGAGGATGGTGTGCGCTTTTTGGTAGGGTCGGCCAATACTAACTTAGCTGGGCCGGAGCTTCTCGAGTTTGACGACGCATCCCTGCGAGGTCGGTCGGAGCTGGTACGAGTTGTAGCTCGCTTTATCATTGTGATTCTCTAATGTGTTATCTCCTCAGAATTTTCATCCGAGTAGTCAAGCGCTTCTATGGCTTCTGGTTCTGTGTCGCCCGGAATCTCCGGATCATTAAATTCTTCTATCGGCATGCCGTCCGCCGACTCAATATCCAATTCGATACTGCCAAATTCTGCATGCATCGGTTCGCCGGTCAGATCCACATCGTCCGGCGCCAAATCATCTTTGGAGATCGGTTCATTTGTCGTAAGATCAATAATGAGCGCGTCATCCGGTGCGTTCGGAGAGTCCGATTGCGGAGAGAACTCACTCGCAGCTTCTTCGAGGGTTGTCGCACGAATAGATTCTTCCTTCATCAATTCTTCGAGCTCACGTGGCTTCGGAAGATCCTGAATCGAAGGCAAGCCAAAGTGACGGAGGAAATCGCCGGTCGTGCCGTATAACAACGGTCTTCCAACTGCTTCTGCACGACCTGTGATCGTTATCAGATTTTTTTCGAGCAGAGATTTCAACACTTCGTCGCAGTTCACACCGCGAATATTCTCGACATCAAGCTTGGAGACGGGCTGCTTGTAGCTAATGATTGCAAGTGTCTCAAGGGCAGCACCGGAAAGTCGGCGGCGAGATTTTTCTTTGAAAAGTCGCGCAACATATTCTGCGTGCTCCGAACGTGTAGCGAATTGATAACCGCCCGCGATCTCAATGATGCGAAAACTTCTTCCTGTCGCTTCGTATTCCTGATTTAGCTTTTCGATGCATTCGTAAATGAGGGATAGCTCGATCGGAGACTTGCGTTTCTTGCGTGGCTTTTTTACAGAAGCTCCGTTTTCTGCAATGTTCTCCGGGCTATCATCCACCGTTTCGTCGGTGTTCGGCTCGGCAGGAATAGCCTCGGGGGTTTCCGAAGCTTCGGTGGCAACAGCAACTTCTTCTTCGACCGAAGTCTTCGAAATCTCTTCACCCAAGATGAGCATTCTTAGAGATTGCGCAGAGAGCGGCTCATCGCCGGCAAAAAGCAATGCCTCGATAACCGGAGAAAGCGAATCGGCGGAGTTATAGTCTAATCGCATTAAAGAGCAGAAGATGAAGCACAAAAAAGCGGCCGCCCGTCTTTTGACGTTCGGTCACATTGTAGATAATAAAACGATGTGATTGATCGAAACACGACTCTTCTCAAAAATAGCTATCGAAACCTCACGGCTTGAATAATCGGACATATCAAGATTTGGAATCTTGACGGGTCACGGCTTAAATAATATGATCTCGTCGAATAGATCATGCTGTCGGAGCGCGACAAGCCGATTTCGGACGAGGTCCAGTATGGCGATAAAGGTGACCGCGATCCTCAAGCGTATGCTTGAAGAAAGTGGCTGATTTTGCCCATCGGTACCCTCAACATCATTTGAGCCTAAATACTCCATAAAAAGATCGGAAAAATTGAGTTCACCACGCATGGAGAGCGTGGCGAGGATTATCTCCGATTGCTCCTCGACCGAAACAGGCATCATTTCGACGTCATGCGTCCGTTTTATGCGTGGTGCGCGCTCCATTGCCCGTTTAAATGCATTCAGGAGGTGAAAGAGGGTCACGTTTTTGAGGAGATTCTCCTCCGGTTCGATGATGTTTGTTTCGCGGTCATCGCCTTTGAAATACTGTCGATAGTAGACTCTGCGCTGCTCTTCGCTCATGGAGGCGAGTTCTTCGGACATTTCCTTAAATCTCCGATATTCGAGCAATCTGCGCACAAGATCGGCTCTTGGGTCGTCTTCCTCGACACCCTCTTGGCGCTCCTCGCGAGGCAGAAGCATTTTCGCCTTGATCTGACAAAGCTCCGCCGCGACCACAATGAACTCTCCTGCACCTTCGAGGTCGAGCAATTGGATCATCCGAAGATAGTCGAGAAATTCCTGCGTGATGCGGGTGATCGGAATGTCGTAGATATCAAGCTCGTCGCGCTTGATAAAAAAGAGCAACAGATCGAGCGGCCCTTCAAAAGAGTCGAGTCGAACCTTGTAATTCGGCGAAAGAGTCAGATCCATGAGCTTGTAGTGCGTGCCAATGTAGGTTCGTGATAGTAAACAGGATCGTCCCGTTTTAGCAAAAATACGGCAACGGAAGAGCCGAGTTAGAATAATGGACTAAATATGATCTTAATGTGTGCGAATAATAACTGTCAGATAACGGAACAAAAGAGTATATATAACTACGTTTGGCAGTGGCAATTAGCCTTGCTCTTCGTTCAGCTTGCGCGAATCGGAGAGAAACATGTTCCCACGCCTTCTTTGTCTTTTCCATTTGTGATAACAGAAACTGCCGTCTCTTCCATACCACGTCGCATTCCGGTTCGTGAGTTCTTTCGCAATCCGGAGCAAGGTGGATTCAAAATTTCTCCGGATGGAAAGTCGATCTCGATGCTCAAGCCATTCGAGCGCCGAATGAATGTGCATGTCCAATCGGTTTCGGAGCTAGCCACCGGAAGCGCACCTCGTCAAGTGACAAGCGAGCGCGATCGAGACATCGTCGAATATTGGTGGAAGGGTAACAACCAGATTCTCTATTTACTTGACAGCGGTGGCGACGAAAATTTTCATCTATTTGGCGTTGATCTGAACGGTGGAGTTGCAAAAGACCTCACGCCGCTCCCTGGTGTTCGAGCACAAGTAGTCGATGAACTAATAGACAAAGAGAACGAGATACTCGTCGCGCTAAATCATCGAAACCCCGAGCTGTTTGATGTGTACCATCTCGATTTACTAACGGGCGAATTGAAGATGATCGTAGAGAATCCGGGTGGTGTGATGGATTGGCTGACGGATCACGATGGTGTTGTGCGTGTCGGAATCGTGAGTGATGGAGTGAACCGGACGATGCTCTATCGTGAAACCGAGAACGATGCATTCAAAGAAGTTATCACTACGCATTTTCGCGATACACTCACTCCGATCTTCTTTACGTTCGACAATACGTCGATTTTCGCTGCGAGTAATCTTGGTCGCGACAAAGAAGCAATCGTGATCTTCGATCCACGCACCGGCAAGGAAGTCAAAGAGATATTCGCGCATCCGGAGGTCGACGTTGACTTGCTTAGCTATTCGTGGAAGCGCAAGGTGCCTACGATCATTCACTATACGACGTGGAAGCGAGAGCGCCACTATCTTGATAGTGTGATGCGTGACATTGTGGAAGCAGTGACCGCGAAGCTTCCGGGTTATGAAGTGCTCTTTACCTCCCACAACGACTCTGAAGATGTGTTCATCATTCGCACCTATAGCGATCGCTCGCTCGGTGCCTTCTTTATGTATGAAGTAAAAGGCAACAAACTCACGAAGCTCGCTGACGTGAGTCCGTGGCTCGATGAGAATGACATGGTTGAGATGAAGCCGGTCAGCTTCACGAGTCGCGATGGTTTAAATATTCATGGTTACCTTGCTCTGCCAAAGGGGAGAGGCGAAAAGAATTTGCCGGTGGTAATCAATCCGCACGGTGGACCATGGGTGCGCGATCGTTGGGGGTATAATCCTGAAATGCAACTCTTTGCGAACCGCGGATATGCAGTGTTTCAAATGAACTATCGCGGTTCGACCGGCTATGGTAAGAAATTCTGGGAAGCATCCTTCAAGCAATGGGGCAAGAAAATGCAGGATGATCTTACCGATGGTGTGCATTGGTTGATCGAGCAAGGTATCGCCGATAAAGATCGTGTAGCGATTTATGGTGGCAGTTATGGTGGTTACGCAACGCTTGCGGGAGTTGCGTTCACACCGGATCTCTATGCGTGTGCGATTGATTATGTCGGTGTGTCAAATCTTTTCACATTCATCGAATCTATTCCACCGTATTGGAGACCGATGGTCGAGATGATGTACGAGATGGTCGGACATCCGGTAAAAGATAAAGAGCTGTTGCGCGAGGGCTCGCCTGTCTATCATGCGGACAAAATCACGACACCGCTCATGGTAATTCAAGGTGCGAAAGATCCGAGAGTGAATATAGACGAGTCGAATCAGATAGTCGAGGCATTGCGATCACGTGGTGTCGATGTGCCTTATATCGTAAAAGAGAACGAGGGACACGGATTCCGCAATGAGGAGAACCGCTTCGAAGTCTATGAAGCGATGGAAGTATTTCTCGCCAAGCATCTCGGCGAATAAAGATTATTGGGGGATGTAGTCTTCATCCCCTAACTATACGGTCATCGGTTCGTTGACTCTTGACGTTCGAAATGGAGTTAGTTAAGACTCCTACTTTCGCTGTATCAATTGCTCTAAGCGATCCAGATAGGCTTCGAACGCCTTCCGACCAATCGCAGTCAATTTGTAAATACTTTGCGGCTTGCGTCCGATAAATCCTTTCTTAACCGATAGATAATTCGCATCTTCCAACTTCTTAAGATGCACGCTCAGATTTCCGTCGGTCGCGTTGACTTTTTGCTTTAAAAGATTAAAATCGGCTTGATCCACACTGATAAGTACTGCCATGATCGCGAGCCGAATGCGCGAATGGATCAGGTCATCCAGCTTGGAGTAATCAAAATCGGGCTCGGAAGTTTTACGCATCAACGAGATATAAGTGGGAGCGTGCGTTTGAAATTCCGATTCAAAATTATGCCCGGCACGACTTCAAACACGATCAGCATTCCGGCATAGACAGCGAGCACGTGAATGTTATCCATGTAATACATCACGATCGCGCCGATCCACCACGCGAAGGCAATATTGCGAAGCCAAGTGAGTTGCAACATAATGCCACTAAGGAAATATGCAATCCCCACGATCAAACTGACGAACGAGCAAACGTAGAGCTGGCTAATATCTCCGTTGTGTCCCTCGAAGCGAATGAGCACAAGCAAAAGCAAAATTCCCATCGCCGAGCCGCACGCACCCCAGATGGATCCTTGAAGTTTGCTTGAGAAGGATTGCGGCTGCGTTTCTTTGCGTTCATGCCTCACAGACCAAGTAGTACCAAGTGCTGCAACGACCATAACAACGATCCAGACATACCCGGCGTAGAGATTCACACCGAGAAGTGCTTGCGAATACCCAGTAAGCATACCGACAGCAACAGCCGTCCCCCAAATAATATACGGCAGGCCGTTCTCGACCATCGCTTGCCGACTATCTTCGATGATAGAACGTATGTATGCCAATTCTTGCTCTGGTGTAAACTGCTCGCTCGTTGCGTCCATAGTTGTAGTGTGATGGTTATAAAGTACTTTGGATTACAAAGTGAAACGAGCTGATTTAGTTCCGAGTCGGATTTTGTTGAACAGCGGGTGCAAAAGCGAGTGATCGAATTAAATCGAGGAGCTCGATCTAAAAACAATCTCTTAATAAAATCTCCGCTCCCAGCGCTACAAGTCCGCCGTGGCGGGGGAGATGTTGGGTGAGGGGATCCCTGGAGAGCTTATCCAAACTTCATCGCCGCATGCACATCTCGCATAGTCGCAGCAGCCGTTTCTCTGGCACGTTCTTCGCCTGTTTCGAGGATCTTCAAAACCTTGCTGGTGTCGGTTTCCATCTCGGCACGAATTGCACGACCTGGAGCGAAGAAATCATTGACCTTCTCGGTGATGCGTTTTTTGCAATCGACACAGCCGAGCGCGCCGGTCGAGCAGTTCGTACGAATGTCCTCGACTTCCGTCGGATTCCATTTGTTGTGGTACGTAAAAACAAGGCAGACCTCAGGAGTGCCCGGATCACCTTTGCGGACTTTCTTCGGATCGGTCACTGCCGACTTCACTTTTTTCCAAGTATCCTCGGCTGTATCCGATAGCATGATCGAATTACCAACCGACTTCGACATACGCTGTCCGTCCACGCCGGGAAGCCTGGAGAATTTCGTGACGTAAGCTTTTGGCTCACGAAAAACTTCTCCGTAATGTTCGTTGAAACGTCTTGCAAATTCTCGCGTAATCTCGACGTGCGGAATCTGATCTTCACCGATCGGGACGAGATCGCCTTTGTAGAGCAGAATATCGGCGGCCTGCAACACAGGATATCCCAGATGTCCGTACGTCATGCCTTCTCCGATTCCGAGATCGCGTACTTGATCTTTAACGGCCGGATTTCGCTCGAGACGATTCTTTGTCATTAGCATCGAGAAGAGCAGGAATAGCTCGGTATGTTCTTTTACGCGCGACTGCCTAAAAATTGGCGAACGCTCGGGGTCAATTCCCATCGCGATCCAGTCCATCGCCATGTCGATCGAAAGCGCCGTAAGTTTTGATGTATCAAGATTCGTCGTCAGCGCATGATAGTCAGCGATCAGGAAATAGTTATCAGCTTTGGATTGAAGTGCAACCCAAGATTCAAGCGCACCGGTATAGTGTCCGATGTGCAGCCTACCTGTCGGACGCATTCCCGAAAGGATAAGAGGCTTGCGGTTTTTGAAACTTGCGGCGAAGTCCTCTTCATAGATGACCGCCTCGCGCTTAACTTTGGTCTCTTCCGATGCTGATTGCAGCGAGGCTTCCTGTTCTGGCGTATCGATTGACATGTAAATAAAATTGTTGACTATCGTTCGTGGATGTTAAGGATTTTGCGGCGAATCGGTTCCCGAAACCTGCATCCACAAACCGTGATCGTGGGTCGCTATTCGGAGAATTGAATTGTGCAGAACTGCGACAAATTGCGCTCTTTCGGCGTTCGGAGAGCCTTGTATGGTGCGTAATAAATGAGTCACTAACGTATGTGTGGTATCGGGGGTGTTTTTGATCATGGGTATTCGTCGAGTCCGGAGGTCACGCCGGAGTTTCTCACGCGAATGTCGGACGCGATGGTGCATCGCGGCCCGGATGACTCCGGACATTTCATTAGTCGTGATGGACGTTGTGGTCTGACATTCCGACGCCTCTCGATCGTTGA
>JBDTCS010000052.1:0-5897 GCA_039923455.1 Kapaibacterium sp. (SeqCode)
AAGATGAACGATATCAGCATCGCAAAAACCATTGTGATCGAGAGCGATCGGAAGAACGCACCGGCGATACCGCTTAAGAAACCAAGTGGGATGTGAATCACGATCGTGCTCGCTGTCGAACCAATCACGGCAGGCATAATCTCGTGGAGTGCTTCTCGGCACGCAACAACAAACGAGACGTTACCTTCCTCGTTGCGCGATCGGCGTAATGTGAACTGTGCAAAAATACTTTCGATCACGACAATCGAATCATCAATGATCAATCCGACCGCTGCAGCAATACCGCCGAGCGTCATGATGTTGATCGTCTCGTTGATCGCAAACAAGCATAGGAAGGTGGCGGCAATCGTCGCCGGCACGATCACCATCATTACGAGCGTGATGCGCCAACTTCGAAGAAAGAGCATGAGCACTAACATCGAAAGCAGAATGCCGATGAGTATGCTATCGCGTGTGCTGGCAATCGAAGCCGCGATATACGTTGCCTGATCGTAAAAATTCTCGAAGTGCACCTGCGATGCGAACTTCATGTGTGAGAGCTTTTCGATTACCTGCTGACCAATCTCAACGGAACTACCCGTAGGCTGTTTGATTACGTTGATGAGCACGGCATCGTGACCATGTGCAGTTGCACGAATGAACTGATCCTGCACCGAAGGAGTCACCTGAGCTACATCTCGAACAAGGATTACGGTGCCATTCTGCACAGTGACCGGCACCGCACCGATCTCATCCGTATTCTTTAGCAATCCGGAGATGAGCGAGAGATAGAGTTGATAGTTGTTGTCAACAAGCCCGGTCGATGCAACAATATTGGATTTTTTTATCGCGTCCGAGACAGCACGCACATCCAGATGATACTGCGCTAATTTCGTGGGGTTTACGGTAACCAAAAACTCTCGTGTGTCTCCGCCGGTGACCTCGACTCTCGCTACACCGGGCACTTGCAATAGCGTCGGCCTAATTTGTAGTAGCGCGATATCGCGAAGTTCGACGAGCGAAAGTTTGTCGGAGCTCAGACTGTATCCCTCGATCGGGAAGACGGCAACCGACATTTGCTGCGCATTGATACTCGCAGTCGGAGGAAGTGTGTTGCGAATATTTTCTATCTTGCCTTGCAAGATTTGCAGCGCTTGCAATACATTCGTACCCCAATTGAGATAGACGGAAATCTCCGCAGAACCACGGCTCGTAACGGATCGAACTACATGAACACCAGGCACAGAATTCACGACCTCCTCGATCGGCTTCGTCACCTCGACGAGCATTCGCTCGGCGGGTTCCTCACCGTTATCGGCAAGAATGACGATTCGTGGAAATGTAATGTCAGGGAATAGCGAGACAGGCAGCGACAACATCAGAGCAGCACCGGACGCAGTCAGCAGACCTGCGATCAGCAGTAGCGCCCTCTTGTGTTTTTGAACGTGTTCAAAAAAGCTTAGTCGCTCTACAGCTCCACCCGTACTCTCGTTGCGCATGTATTAATGGATGAGGGTGATGCGTGTCGAATCCGGTAACGCGTAATTTCCTTCAACGACGACGGGACTGCCATCAGAGATTTGTGGTGACCGAATTTCGACTAGCGAATCTTTCATTCCGCCGATCTCTACATCAACATTTCGTGCCATTGAGTCAGTACCGAATGTTACGATCGACCGCGCATTCGTCTCATCATTTCGAAGTATCGCACTCTTCGGCACGAGTAACGCTCGCGCGTGCGTGCCGGTAACGATTCGCGCTGTGCCGGCAATATCCGTTTTAAGGGATTGCAGTACACTCGCGCTGAGTCCGATAAATTTCATTACCACTTTTGCCGTCTGACTTTGCACGTCCACTTGCGGCTTGATCGTACTAATAACGACTGGCAGTTCACTTCCAGGCAAAATCGGTAGCGAAACATACGCACGCGCAGTGTGTGATACATGCATCAGATCTTTGAGCGGGAGATCGGCGACGAATTGCATACTCGTTGGGTCGAGAATCGTTAATAGCTCTTGCGATTCTGCAACGTACTCCCCTTCGCTTGTCAGCCTCGAAACAACAATGCCGGAAAGTTTTGCGCGAACGGTGACGCTATTTTCTCCTTGCTTTGCGAGTTCGACCATTCGATTTGCTTGCTGCTTCTCTTCGTCGGTCCTCGCATTTTTCATCAGCAGATAAGCTCCTTCTGTCGAGGCGATGGACTCTTTCGTTTGAATGACTGCGACAATATCACCCGCCTTGACTGTAGAACCCTCGATCAAACTCATCAGGATCACTTTGCCGGCGATTGGCGCATACAGTTTTTGCTTCTTCAGAGCTTCGGTACGACCGGTCAGCGTTAGCACGTCCTCCACTTCCCCCGTGATGATTTTTACAGCCCGGACAGCAACCAACACTTTGACGTCGGAATTTGCCACTTCATCCGCAGCCAATTTTTTTTGACAGCCGGTAAACAAGCCTGCTCCACAAAGCATGATAATCAGAGCTGACCTTAGGTTGTTTTTCATGTTACGTATGATAGCTCTGATATTATTTAACAAGCAGTCGTTCGAGCGCAGCTCTCGATGCTGCCAACCCAGTGAGTATATCCAGTTCGACTCGGCGAATATCCGTAACCTGACGATGGGCATCCAAGACTTCGAGCGCTAATGCACCACCCCCTGCATATTTGCTTCGCATAAGTGCGTAGGCATCGCTCGCATCGCGCAACAGTGTGTGCACGGAATCGAGTTGGATCTTCGCTTGGACGATCTCGTGTTCAAGCCGAATAAAATCTGCAGCACGTGCGCGATCGGCGAATTGCAACTCAAGTCGTAATCGTGCAGCCTCCAGTTCTTTACCTTCGGTGCGCAAATCGTTGCCGCCCCAATCGAGCAGTGGTCCATCGAGTGTAATTCCAACCGATGCACCAAGTATGCTCGCACGATTACCGCTCGCGAGTCGAAGATTCTGCACGGAAGTCAGGACACCGACGTCCCCTTGCAAACTCAAAGTCGGATGTTTCTCCGCACGCGAAAGATCGGCTTCGGCGATTGCTCGATCAAGATCCAAAACTGCGAGCGTGTGCTCAAGCGAAAGCGCAGTATCTATCTCACGTTTATCTGTTACGGTTGGATTCGCATCTCTCTCGATTGATCCTTCGAGCGTGAACGCGGTATCACCGGGATCTCCGAGCAACTCAGCGAGTGCATACTTTCTACTTGTGAGTTCTGCGCGCGCGCGGTGGAGTCCGAGCTCTTCTTGCTTAAGCTGCAATTGCGTCTTGAGAAGATCGCCAAATCCGGCACCACCGCCTGCGTGCAATCGAGTAATGAGATCACGGTAATCCGTTAACTCATTCACACTCGTAAGATCAAGCTGTATCTCTCGCTGTTTGGAAAGAATATCAAAGAAGGCACTCGCCACTGCAAGCTCGAGATCGGCAGCGATAAGCAGCTTCGCTTTTCCCGAACGCGCTTGATCGATCGAGGCTTGACGCGAGCGAATATCTCGTGCACCGCCATCATAGATCGACTCATCCAACGTCACCTGCGCGTTCACCTGTCCCTCATTTGTGAGTGCTGGATCGTAGCCAAACGATGAAAAGCTTGGTGCATAACTAATACCCGCTCGATACCGGAATTGGGGCAAACGACCTGTTCGAATCTCGCGACCTGCAATCTCCGCGGATTGCGTCGAGATATCTGCGCCCACCAATCGAAGGCTGCGCTCCTTCGCGATTCGGTTCGCTACTTCAAGCGTAAGCACCGATGGGAGACGGTTCTGCCCCAATGCCACGAACGGCACAAGACAAACTTGAAGCAAAAGAGAAAATGCAGCTAAATGAAGTTTCACCACCAAATATACCTGTTCGTCCAGCAAGGACTCTGAGTAGCGTGAGTTCGTCCAACACGGAGAATGCTCAAAAATATTCGTCTTTCTAGTTAAGAATTGTTCACGCGTTCCTCCGAATCACAATCTCGTAATCAGATGCGCAAGCAGCCAAAATGCTATTTTTGCACACAAGTTCGGAAATGTGAGCAAAAGAACGATACGAAAAACGAGAGCAAACAATGCGAGTGCAACTGATCAGCGACCCCGAATATGTGGATGGATTTACTGGCATCCTAACGGCCTCACCTGAAATCGAAATTGTCCACGAGGCTCCCGAGATCGTCTTTGATGCTACTTTCGTGAACATTGATGCAAAGCTCAAAGCACTTGGAGCACTTCAGGATTCAAAAGCGCTAATTATTTCGAACACATTGACGCTCAGTGCAACCCTTTCTCAAAAGACTGCCGGTACGTCAGCACAAATCGTGGGTGCGCCGATACTACCGAATTATTTTGGACGGCAGCAAGTGATTGAGATATCCCGACCGTTGAACTCTTCGAATAAACTTGATAGCGCCAACAGCTTTTTTGCACTCTTATCTAAAAAGACAGAAACGATTGGCGATGCGATTGGTGGTGTGTTTCCAAGAACGCTATCCATGATCATTAACGAAGCGGCTTTTGCGCTTCAAGAAAAAGTTGCGACGGCTGAAGATATTGATCTCGCGATGAAGCTCGGCACTAATTATCCGAAGGGCCCGCTTGCGTGGTGTGATGAAATCGGTGCGGCTGTTGTTGTAGCAATTCTCGATGCACTTGGTAAAGAATATGGCTCGGATAGGTATCGAGTTGCTGCCTTGTTACGTCGTCACGCGGAAGCTGGGATTAATTTTTACGCCTAAGGTCCGCGCACGTTCGGGACTCTATCACAATCGGAATATAGAATGTCAGAAGCATATATCGTATCGGCTTGTCGTACACCATTCGGAAAATATGGCGGCGCACTAAAAGATGTTCGTCCCGATGACATGGCGGGACTCGTCATGCAGGAAGCGGCACGCCGCGCTGGGATCGATACGAATGCGATCGACGATGTGATCTTTGGCTGCGCCAATCAAGCAGGTGAAGATAATCGCAATGTTGCACGCATGGGAGTTTTGCTCGCAGGTTTTCCGGAGCGTGTACCTGCCGTTACGATCAATCGTCTCTGCGGCTCATCGCTCGAAGCAGTTATCCAAGCTGCGCGGGCAATTCGAACGGGTGAGGCAGATATTATTATCGCAGGTGGAGTCGAAAGTATGACTCGCGCGCCGTACTCGCTTCCAAAAAATGTTTCCGGCTCAGCTCTCTTCGGAAATCTTACCGCCTACGATACAGCGCTCGGGTGGCGTTACCCAAATCCGAAGCTTGAAGCACTCTTTCCGCCGGAATCCATGGGCGAGACGGCCGAGAATGTAGCCGAGCTGAACAAGATCTCGCGCGAGGATCAAGATGCCTTCGCCCTCGAATCACATAGGCGTACAATTCAAGCGCAAGAACGCGGCGATTACGACGAGGAAATCGTTGCCGTCGAAATTCCAACTCGCAAAGGCGATCCTATTCGCGTCACCAAAGACGAGCAGCCTCGGGCTGACACTTCGCTCGAAAAACTGGCCTCGCTCAAAGCAGCTTTTCGAAAAGGCGGTACTGTCACGGCCGGAAATTCCAGCAGCCTCAACGATGGAGCAAGTGCGCTTGTCGTTGTGAGTGAGCGAGTGCTAAAGCAGCTCAAGATCGAGCCACTCGGACGTTATGTAGCGGGAGCCTCAGAAGGCCTCTCGCCTCGCTGTATGGGCCTTGGACCGATCTACGCGACCCGGAAGGCTCTCGAACGAGCTAAGCTCACTCTGAGTGATATTGAACTTGTAGAGCTGAATGAGGCCTTTGCATCACAGAGCCTCGCAGTTATCCGCGAATTGGGGCTGAATCCTGCGAAAGTAAACCCCAACGGCGGAGCTATTTCGATCGGGCATCCACTCGGTGCCAGCGGTGGCAGGCTCGTCGGTACTTTGCTCTATGGCATGCGCAGAAACAACTTAAAACGAGGACTCGCAACGATGTGT
>JBDTCS010000053.1:0-4182 GCA_039923455.1 Kapaibacterium sp. (SeqCode)
GGCCTGCGTGCGCGAATCCATACGTACAACCGTCATCAGGGGATTGATCACGTGGAATCCACTCGCGAGCACATCGGGATCCGTCTCACCGAAAAGAATCTTGATACCAACCTCTCCTGGTTCGATCGTCACGAACGAAGCAATACCAAGAATAAGAAACGCGACAACGATGAAGGCCGGCGCGAGAAATCCTGTCGCAGTCGAGAGCATCTGCCGCTGACGGATCTCCGGACCATACTGACCCTTCGGATCGATCGTGACGTTAAGCTTCGACTTACGAAATGCATACGTAGCAATTCCGAGCCCGAGAAAAAGCAGAAAAAAGAAAAGGGATTCCATTGTGGTGTTGAATGTGTGATTCGGCTGCAGCCTCCGAAAATAGGCCTCTCAAAACAGCAGTCTAAATGCCGAATGCATAGAACAAGAATCCGGAAGGACTGTTCACCCACTTGGTCAGCCTCGTAGCTCGCCCGAATTCGTTTCGAAACTACATAAGGAACCTGTAGGGCCTAACAGGTCTTTATAAGTACATTACCCAGTCTTAGGTACAGTTGGGGTATCTTCGTTCTACTGCACGACTATGCAAAAACATCTCATACTCTCCGCCTCGATGCTCTCATTCCTCTTAGGTCTTGCGTCGAGCACGCTCGGTCAAACCGGATGGATTCAAACCAATGGGCCATACGGCGCATCTATTCAGTGCCTCGCAATGAGTAGTACAAATCTCTTTGCCGGTACTGCTCGCGGTGTTTCACTATCGACAAACAATGGCACGAACTGGAACCCCATAAATACCGGCTTACCTAAAGGCTCTGTTATTGCTCTTGCAACGATCGGTACCGATATTTTTGCAGTCATTGGCGATAGCGGAGTTTATCACACATCCAACAACGGCACGAACTGGAGTGCAGTGAACAGCGGCTTGACGAACCGTTACATCAATGTGCTAATCTCCGGAGGTACAAATCTTTACGCGGGAACATCGTGCGGAGGTGTTTTTATCACAACGAACAGGGGTGCGAGCTGGAAAGCCTTTAATGCCGGATTGACCGATAGTAGCATTACCGCCATTGCCGTCCACGGTGCAAAAGTTTTTGCTGCCGTTGGGCCGAGTTGCCAAACCTTCGCCGGCTCGAGGGGTGTTTTTATTTCGACGAACAACGGAATAAGCTGGAGCACAGTTAACACTGGCTTGACAGATTTGCGTGTTCGAAGCCTTGTCACGACCGGCAGCAACCTCATCGCCTTGACATCGCTTGGCCTATTTGTCACAACGAATGACGGGATAATGTGGACAGACGTCACGGCGGGTCTGCCCAGTAGCCAGATCTCGGCAATCGTATCGAGCAATTCAATAATTTACGCAGCACTCGTGAGCGGTGTATGGTCCTCGACCGACCTCGGCACGACTTGGACTATGGTTAGCAACGACGTCACCAACGCTACATGCTTGATGATAAGCGACACGAATATTTTTGCAGGGACCCCGAGCGGCGTCATGCGCTCGACTGATAACGGAGCGAGCTGGTTCGAGGTTAATACTGGCTTGCTTGAGACAAGCATCACGAAACTCCACTCTATCGGCACGAAACTCTTCGCAGCACCCCAAATTGGTCTTCTCGTCTTTAGATCCGAAGATGCGGGAACAAGTTGGAAGCCGATCAGCGTGCGCACTGGTGGTGCAACCATCTCTACACTCGGCTCAAACGCAACAGATCTCTTTGTGAGCACCGTGCAGGGAAGTACACTGGTCTCAACCGACGATGGTGCAAGTTGGACGCGGTCGGATAGCGGATTGGGAGCTAACGGAATCTCTGCGATTGCATCGATCAAAACAAAAGTCTATGCCGGAACCACGACCGGCGTTTACGTTTCTGGTGACACCGGCAAAACATGGAGCGCTATCTCGCTTGGTTCGAACGGATTCGTGAATACCTATTCTGTTTATACATTGCTCGCTATGGGGAGCGATCTCGTTGCTACAACAGGTGATGGAATGTACAACGACGTCTACTTCACAAGTGGTAGTGATACAATCTGGACGGAATCACGCTGGACTTCGCACGCTACTGACCTCGGGTGGATCGGTATACTTGCTCTCGCACAGTTTGACAGTGATCTCTTCGCAGGATCGGAGCAAGGAGTTTATCGCACACGAAATAAAGGTAAAAGCTGGATTCACACGAGTGAAGGTCTCCCCTATGATTTCGTTAACAATGCGTACTACTCCATTCGAGATCTAGCTCTACAGGGGTCGAATATTTTTGCGCTCGCCAACACCCCAACACCGAATGCTCCTCGTATCTTTCTCTCGTCTGACGAGGGCTCGACATGGACGGATGTTAGCGCCGGCTTGGAAGCCGTGAACGTGCTCAAACTTCGGGTAAGCGGTGCGTATCTCTTTGCAGCGACGAATGGAAATGGTGTTTGGAAACGCGCGCTCTCAGAGATGCTCGGACCGAACTCCGTTAGCGAAGCGCGTGCGAATCCCAATTTTTTCGTACTCTCTCCAAATCCCACGAAGGGCATTGCTAATGTACGATCAAACTCCGGACAAATACTCAGACTCTCTGTTACGAATATGCTCGGAGAGTCTATCCTCGATCTCAAAGGCGATGGACGAACAGCACTCACAGTTGACCTATCCGGTCGAGTGCCGGGCCCTTACTTCATCAAGCTCGTAACGACAAAAGGAGTATCGTTCGAGAAGCTGCTAATCCAATGACCGAGCTGGTTCCTCATGTTCTCGCGGTGGGATGGAAACCTGAACTTGCTTTCAGTCACACCCTATCGCATAAAGCTTTTTGCATTCGGGGCGCATTTTTCCAATTTTCGGCTTATCTTTGCACAGCCATCCTTGCGCCTTAAAATGTTGTCCTTTTCGCGCGTTTTGGGCAGACGCTTCTAAAAGTGTGTTGATGATCAAGTCATTGTCCCTCACCTTCTGTGTTGCATTATGCTTTCTGATGATCTGTGGATCACCAGAAGCTTTCGCACAGCCCGGCGCGACGAACGCGATACCATCTGACACACTCACTCCGCTAGAGGTTGCGCTGAACGTCAATCCGAATTTGTGGGGAAAAGATATCGAAAGCCGAATGAAGGATTTTGTCCCGAGCTACGGTGCGATTATCGTGCTCGATGGGCCAAACGTGCACGGTAATCTGACTCCGCTTGAACTCGTTCGGACCGTTCAGCAAAGTGCGCATGGCCTTCGTCTGAATCTCGGCAAGACTCGCGTTGTGCGCGTCGCAACAACTCCACTCATGCGTCAAGCCGCAGCTGCACGACAAAGCCCACGCAACTCGACAAAAGCAGATCTCGATTCGATCGAAGTTGTGTTGCCACGTAGCATCGAACTAGTCACTATCCCGCAGTTCGTACTTGCCGGAAATCTTGGTGCAGTGCCTGATACCGATCATGCAATCTTTTGCGAGGTCGGTGATTTGTTAAGTGCAACGATGCCAGAGGAAGAGACCGTACCAGGATTAGCTTCACCAGTGAATGTTTCCAGATTAGCGATCTATGATGATGCGGTATTCACGCAAGCCCCGACTCCACCTGCTATCTCCCATCCGACGCTGGCAGAGTTTGGTATTGCACCACTTGGTGTGAAGGTAAGCTTTGATACGAACGGCGGTAATACCGCTTCACGATATTCGGATGTTGTTACGGATTATCTTCGCCGTATCAAAACACAATTGGATCATGTGGCGGCGACGGACGCAACCTATCTCATGTTTCACACGATGCTCGATAGTGCGAACGTGATAGTACTTTTGTCCGGAAAATTACAAGAGAGTGCTGCTGCGGGTGAAGGGTTTGCCAATGCATTCCCGCACGATAATCATAGCGGACTCTCTTTCTCGAAGTACCAGCGGCGATCCGTCACAACAAATTCAGGCCAATCCGCCCCTGATCCACTCTATGATCTGACTCTGACGAAGGTCGATACGCTGTTTGAGAATCTGCAAAGCAAACAAAACTCCGATGCAAGATTCACGCTCGAGATCGACGGTGTGCAATGTGGTGCCCTGCGATCTATTGCGATCGCAACTCCGGTGAACACTTCCGAATCACGAGAGCATCGGTTTGGGAGATCCCGTGCCGAAACGATTCGCTTCACGGTGCGTCCGGACAAACCGAAAAAATTTTACACGTGGATCGAATCAGGCATGGAAG
>JBDTCS010000054.1:0-4943 GCA_039923455.1 Kapaibacterium sp. (SeqCode)
TGCCCTTTCCGGTACAACCATGTGCGACGACTGTGCAGCCTTCCTTGCGAGCTACATCCACAAGCGTGCGTGCAAGCAACGGACGTCCGAGCGCGGTCGCCAGTGGGTAGTTGCCCTCGTAAAGCGCCCCTGCTTTGAGTGCATGCCACAGAAAATCATCTACAAACTCGGTTTTCAGATCAACATTATAGGCAGCCTTCGCACCAAGTTCGAATGCGCGAGCTTCGATGTCGCGCAATTCCTTTTCTTGGCCGAGATCACCCGAGACGGTTACAACTTCCGCACCGTACTCCTCCTGAAACCAGCGCACCATTACCGACGTATCCAGCCCACCCGAAAACGCAAGCGCAATACGTGCGCCCTCTAATCCTGTTAGTCTCATCTATTCCGCTTGATTCAAAATTGTAAACAGTAAAAAATTGATCATCGGCAAGTTCAATCTTCCGTGATGAAACGCCGAAGTGTTTGCGTCAACTTTGGAATGACGCGTGTAGAGTGCGGCGCGATGAACACGGTGTTGTCACCAGCGATCGTCGCGAGAATATCCGGATGTTCCAAACTGTCAATCAACTCCGCAACTCCATGTGCTCGACCCGGCAGCGTCTTTATCACGATCATGGATTCATTCGCACCGATGCTCGTCACTTCGTAGCCAAGCAAAGACTTCAGTCGTGAATCATCCTTCTCTGATCGCAAAACGTAGCGAGCTGTGCCGGCCGCATTTGCTCGAACAACACCCATTTCTCGAAGATCGCGAGAGAGCGTTGCTTGCGTCACTTCGATGCCCGCGAGTTTAAGTGCCCTTTCGAGATCTGATTGATTCGTGATCTCGGATTTCGCAATGATCTCTTTGATCGTAAACTGACGATTGTGTTTGTTCATCTGTGTTTTGATCTCAGCACTTTGTCGATCTTCGACATCAGAACTGCGCAAACATCCGGAGCAAGTTCATCTTAGGAGAATACTTTCGATGCCTCGATACTCGGGGCATGCATCGGAATATCTGAGGCCAGCAGCGTCACGAGTAGCGCCTTTTGCGCATGCAAGCGGTTCTCTGCCTGATCAAAAATAACCGAGTTTGCACCGATGATCGCGTCATCCGTGATCTCTTCACCACGATGTGCCGGCAAACAATGCATCACGAGCGCATCGGCGTTCGCCAATTGCAGCAAGCCTTTGTTGATTTGGTACGCCGCAAAAAGACGCTTGCGTTCAACCATCTCTTCCTCTTGTCCCATGCTCGTCCACACATCGGAGTAGAGCACATCGGCACTATCGGCCGCTACGAGTGGATCTTCCATCACCTCAACAGTACTTATACCGGCATCGATCGCCTTTTGCAATAGCACCGGATTCGGGCCGTAACCCTTCGGACATGCGAGCACAAAATGCATCGGATAAATTGCCGCCATCTCAAGCCACGAGTTGACAACATTATTTCCATCGCCAATGAACGCGACTTTCATACCGGGGCGCAATTTATTATGCTGACGGATCGTGTACATATCCGCAAGGATCTGACACGGATGTGATAGATCAGTGAGCGCATTGACGACCGGAATGCTTGCATGCTTCGCAAGATCCTCGATCACATTGTGATCGAAGAGTCTTGCAATAACGCAATCAGCATAACCCGAAAGTACCTTCGCGACATCATGCGAGCTTTCTCGAACACCCAATCCTACACCTTCATTTGCAAGATAGATCGAAGTACCGCCGAGCTGCGCAATACCAACTTCAAACGAAACACGCGTACGAAGCGATGGTTTTTGAAATAGCAGCACTGCCGTTTTGCCTTTCAGTGGTTGGTAGTCGGGTGTCACCTTCAGCATGTCTGCGAGGTGAAACAGATCTTCGAGATCTTGCTTCGTAACATTCGAGAAATCAAGAAAATCTGGCTTTGCATTGGAGAATGCGCTCGCATCTTCCACGGTGTCGTTCTCAGAGCGAACATGTAAACCCTTGCCGAGTACTTTCTCTTCACGAATGATCTGCGTTCCCACGCCTTCATTGGTAAAGATCTCGAGCAATAAGGAGTGCGGCGCCCTTCCATCGATCAAATGGACTTTCTTCACGCCCTTACTGAGCGCATCGAATGCAGCGCTCACTTTGGGAATCATGCCACCGTGAATGACGCCTTGCTTGATATACTGTTGTGCCCGAGCGTTCGTAAGTGTTGGAATGAGTTCGCCATCCAAGAGTACACCCTCTGTGTCGCTTAAGAAAAATAATTTCTCGGCGCCGAGTGCCGAAGCAATTGCTGCTGCGGCTACATCGGCATTGATGTTAAAGACTTCACCAGAATTCGATACGCCGAGCGGTGCTATAACGGGCATCGTCGAGTTCGCGAGCAGCATATTAAGAAATTCGGTATTCACCGATTCTACTTCGCCAACAAGACCAATATCAACGCCCTTCGGCTCGTACTTACGCGCCTTGAGAAGAGCATTATCGACACCGCAAAGTCCGATTGCATTGCCACCACTTCGTGTGATAAGCCCCGCGATCTCCTTGTTGATCGTCCCGCCGAGCAGCATCATCACTGTCTTCAGCGTCTCTTTGTTGGTGTAGCGATGACCACCTACGAAATGCGTTTCGTTACCCAAACGCTTCGAAAGTTCCGTGATCTCCTTACCGCCACCATGGACGATCACGATGTTGATTCCGATCTTGCGCAATAGTGTTACATCTTGCGCGAAGGACTCCTTGAGTCCATCTTCGGTCATCGCGGCACCACCATACTTTATCACGAAGGTCTTACCCTCGTAGCGCTGCATGTAGGGAAGCGCACCGATCAAAACTTCTTCTTTTGTTTTTGTTTGTGTCATGACCGATAGCTCGCGTTGATGTGAATATATTCTTTCGTAAGATCGCACGTCCAGAACGTTGCTTGGCCGGTGCCCTGATTCAGATCGATCAATATCGTGATCGTGTCTTTCATTAACTCTAACTTAGCGGCATCTTCATCGATCTTGATTTCGTAGTTCTTGCCCAAAATCGGAAGATCGTTAATCGAAAGCTCGATCTGATCGGGATCGAGTGGAATACCTGCGTAGCCAAGCGCTGCGAGGATTCGTCCCCAATTGGCATCTTCTCCGTGAATCGCCGTCTTCACAAGATTCGAATTCGCGACCGAGCGAGCTGCTGCAACTGCATTCTGATCGCTCTCTGCACCTTGCACAATCACTTCGATTAACTTTGTCGCGCCTTCGCCGTCGCGTGCGATGAGCTTTGCAAGTTTTACCAGAACGAACTCTAGGGCTGAAGCGAAGAGTGAATATTCCGGTGTGCTCTCAAAAATCTCTTGTGCGCCACTTTTCCCGTTCGCGAGTATGACTGCCATATCGTTCGTGCTCATGTCACCATCGACCGACACTCTATTGAACGAGACCTCGACGAGTTTGCCGAATGTTTTCTGCAGCAACGTAGATGAGATCTGCGCATCCGTTGTCAAAAACGCGAGCATCGTTGCCATGTTGGGTGCGATCATACCGGAGCCTTTGGCCATACTTCCGATAGTCACCTTTTTACCAAACAACTCGAAGCAAACTGCCACTTCTTTTGAGAATGTATCGGTCGTCATGATCGCTTTGGCTGCATCCTCGTTACCATTGACGGCAAGCTGGCTTGCGATCTCCGCGATTCCCGCTTCGAGCTTCTCGATCGGCAGATACTGACCGATGACACCAGTCGATGCCACGAGCACCTGCTCTTGCGGAATCGAAAGTGCATTCGCAACGGACTCGACCATCTTCCACGCATCGTTCAATCCACGCTCACCCGTGCAGGCATTTGCGTTGCCACTGTTGGCGATGATTGCTGTGCATTCGCGATTGCCTCGCTTTAGCAAAATTTTGTCAACAAGTACCGGCGCCGCAACCGTTTTGTTGAGCGTAAAGACCGCAGCAACACTTGCCGGAACGTCGGAGGTGATCAGCGCAAGATCCTTTTTCTCTTTTCGAATTCCACAATAGACACCCGCCGCCTTGAAGCCCTGCGGCGCCGTGATTCCACCCTTTACTTCCACCCAAATCGATTCACTCATAGCAATGCCTCACACTCTGAATAACCGCACATTAAATTCATATTCTGCATCGCTTGCCCAGCGGCACCTTTGACGAGATTATCTATCACCGACATGATCACAACTTGTCCCGTGGTTTCGACGATGCGAGATCCGATGTCGATGTAGTTCGAATGCGTCACGTGTTTGATCTCTGGCACGCTCGACGCTGTATATCGCACGAATGGTTTTTCGGAATACCACTTTGTATATGCACTGTTTACTATCTCTTGATCCACTCCTGCTGCGAGCGAGGCAGTGATCGTCGTGTAAATGCCACGCGTAATTGGAATCAAGTGTGGCACGAAGCACACAGAGATGTTAGCGCCCGCTACTTGTTCGAGTGCCATCTTGATCTCGGGCGTGTGTTGATGATCTCCGACTCGATAGGCCTTCACATTCTCATTGACTTCAGTAAAGCTAAGATCAACACTCGACTTTCGACCTGCCCCCGAAACACCGGAAAGCGAATTGATCACTATGCCGTTACTTTCGATGAGTCCCTCTTTGACAAGCGGTGCAAGCGCAAGAATCGCGCTCGTGGCGTAGCATCCGGGATTCGAGATGAAATTCGAATTGCGTATCAACTCTTTATTCCACTCCGGCAACCCATACGTTGCATGTTTGACAAGCTCTGGTGATGCGTGCTTCTTTTCGTAATAACTTTCAAAATCAGCTTGATTGCTTAAGCGATAATCGCCGCTGAGATCGATCACCTTCTTACCACTCGCCAAAAGCTCCGGCACGATTCGCATCGCCTCCCCCGAAGGAAGCGCGAGGAATACCAGATCGCTCTTCGCAACAGCTTCGCTCGAGTAGAGCTCAAACGTCTCATCGGTACGACCACGAAACTGTGGGTAGACGCTAGCTACTTTTTCAC
>JBDTCS010000055.1:0-14856 GCA_039923455.1 Kapaibacterium sp. (SeqCode)
GAAAAACTCCTCCCTGTGCTGATCACTTAGTAGAAAAGCGAATCGGCCGTTGCGTGGTTGCGATGCTAGACCCCAATCCGAACGTTAGCGGCAAAGGTATTGAAAGACTCTTGGCAAATGGAGTCAAGGTTGAAGTGGGATTGCTTGAGAGAGAATCGCGAGAGTTGAATCGGTTTTATTTGAAGCACCTCGCGAATCAGCGGCCATACGTGACGATGAAGATCGCATCCTCGCTCGATGGCCGAAGTGCGCTAGCTTCCGGTGCATCCAAGTGGATCACGAGTGCCTATTCCAGACACGTGGTTCACGAAATGCGATCTCAGTATGATGCAATCCTAATTGGCAGCGGTACCGCACTTGCTGATGACCCTGAGCTCACGACGCATGGGTTGCCAGGAAAGCAACCTAAACGCATTGTGCTCGATCGCAAACTCGCATTGCCCACCACGCTCAAACTTTTTTCTGATGAACACCGTGAGTCAACGATTGTCATAACGACTCCCGAAGCAATTCAGGCTTCAACATCCGTAACGCTTTTGGAGAGTCAAAGCGTGAGGCTGATCGGAATTCCGGAGACGAATGCTGCGCTCGATCTATCGATTCTCTTCAGGATTCTCGGAGAGGAAGGCATCGCGAGTGTGTTGGTGGAGGCGGGCTCCGGGCTCGCTGCGGGTCTCGTTTCTTCGAGACTTATCGATGAACTTGTACTCTTTTATTCGCCGATGTTGTTAGGCGGGGATGCAAAGCCGATCGTCGGAAATATGGGTGTTCAAATGCTTGAACATGCTCCATGCTTCCGGCTCCATTCGGTCGAAGTTGTGGAAGGCTCAGACGATATAGTCGCGCGCTACCGAAATACGGTGTAAACATTCAGCGTGGTTTGAATACATTATTACGATAACATTCCAAGTAACACGATGCTTATTTCGATGACAGGTTTTGGTCGAAGCGAAGTCGCGAGCCAAGCGGAAGATGGTGGCAATCTGAGCGTGGTTGTCGAAGCGCGCAGTATAAACTCTCGCTTTATTGAAATTTCTGTTCGCTTGCCTCGCACGATGAACGAACGCGAACTGGAAGTTCGTGAACTTGTCCGGAAAAATGTCGAGCGTGGCAAAGTTTCGATCAGCGTTAACTTCGTGCGCCAAGGCACCGAGAATATTCCGCTCACGATCAACGAACCTGTGGCGAAGGCATACTTTAATTTGTTGGATAAGTTGCGCACGATCACCGGTCTGACGGGCGAAATTCAAGTACGCGATCTTACCTCTTTCAACGAGATATTCCAAACGGACGGAGCATCATCCGATGTTGCAAAGGAAGAGTGGAAGATTACGCAAACTGCAATTCAGGCAGCGCTCGATTCGCTCACAGTCATGCGCAAGCAAGAGGGTAAAGAACTCGAGCGCGATTTGAGAATGCGGCTCACCTCAATTCAAAAATCGGTAGATGCTGTCGAAGAGTTTGCGAAGTCCGGATCTGCCGACGAGTTCAAAAAGCTGAAGGACCGTGTTGTCGAACTCACGAATGATGTCAACGTGATCAACAACGAACGACTGGAGTTCGAGATCGCAATGCTCGCCGAACGTTTGGATATTACGGAAGAACTGGTGCGCTTTCGGTCGCACATCAAGTTTTTTCTCGAAGCTGTGGACGAACCCGAATCAGCCGGACGCAAGCTTAACTTCATTTTGCAAGAGATGAACCGCGAGGCGAATACGATTGGCTCGAAGACGAATCTTGCAAACGTCGCACATCATGTAGTCTCGGTCAAGCAAGAACTCGAGAAAATCCGTGAACAGGTCCAGAACATCGAGTGATCCAAGCTTCCAGGCAATTGCTTATTCGTGCTGTGCTCCTTACGTTCGTCGCGTTACTGAGCGCATCTTCGGTGGGCGCGCAAACGCAAACCAAGAACGATTCAATCTTTGCGGCGAAAGTTCGGATTGCCAAAGCGCATAAGTTGGCAGGACTTCCGATAGGCGAGCGCGTTGGAAAAGTTGGTGCACTCTTTCTCGGTGTGCCGTATGTATCCGGATCGCTCGATCGTGATTCTGCACAAGAGGAGCTTGTAGTTGATCTCAGTGGCTTCGATTGTGTAACGTTCTATGAAAACGCACTTGCTTTATCGCGTGTCATCAAAGATTCTCCGAAGCCTACGCTTCGGTCATTCGAGAATGCATTGACACTGCTTCGCTACCGTGACGGCAAACGGGATGGATATCATTCACGATTGCACTATTCAATCGACTATTTTCGGAATGCTGAAAAAAAGGGATTGCTGCACAACGTCACACAGCAGATAAGCGATAACCTGGCAGTGCCGGACACAGCTACGCTCAACTTTATGACGACGCACCGATCGGCCTACAAACAAATTAGGAATAACGACGCAGAGTTTGCGGCGATCTCCGAAATGGAGCGAGCCATTCAGGCTGCCGGTGCGTTTTATTATATACCAAAGGAATCGATCGTGAAGATCGAGAGCGGGATTCACACCGGAGATATTCTTGGCATCGTCACAAATATTCCCGGTCTTGATTGTTCCCATACCGGTATCGCGGTGCGTGGCAAGGATGGCCGAATACACTTTATGCACGCTAGCTCGCTAAAGCATAAAGTGATCATCACCGACGTTCCGCTAAGCGAATATCTAGTGCAGAGTTCGCGGCAGATCGGAATAATCGTAATGCGACCAATCGAAGTGAAGAAGCATTCTTGAGTCGAGAAGCATCAACCATTTTATAGTCAGCTCATGGTAACAAAGAAGGACGTAGAAAATGTCGCAAGGCTCGCGAAGCTCGAGTTCTCGGATTCAGAATTGGATTCGATGACCTCGGAGCTGAATAGCGTTCTCGGGTATATCGATCAACTCGAAGAGCTGGATGTGACGAACGTTGCACCGCTTGAGAACATGAATGAGCAAGTGGAAGTATCGGTGTTGCGCATGGATAAAGTCGGCCCATCACTTACGGTGAACGAAGCGCTACAAAATGCACCGAAGGCAGCGGATAATTATTTCCTCGTTCCAAAAGTAATTCAGCAGGAGATAAAAGAATATGTCGCGCAAGATATTAGCGGCGACGAAGAAGACGAGTTATTTGGCAGTCGGTGAGACGCGAGCGACAGCTTACTTATGTGTCTCAAATAGCTGTTGCCAGCGCTGCAATGCGAGGTCACGCTCCTCAGAGGTGAGCGTTACGAGAGAAGTTGGAAGATGCGCCACCCACCGAGCCTCTAATGCTTCGAGCGATAATCCGAAAAAACCTTTGAAGGTGTCGCTCCCAATCTCCGAGTCACACTTCGAAAATTCCACTACGCGGTCGTCGCTGAACGTATCCCCTAAATGTAGAAAGAACGCACCCGCAACTACGTAACGCAGCAGATTACTGGAGTTTGTTTCGTAGCACCAGCAGTTCGCGAGCGATAACGAAGTCGCTTGTGAAAAAATATGGTGCGCAACAATATCCGGTTCGACTCCGAAGAACGGAAAAATATCATTGCGAAATGTGAGCCTACAGTGGAGGAAAATACTGAACGCATCTTCCAACATACTCCAACCCGGCGTTACACTGTAGTGCCGCACATACCGAGGCAAGCGCATCGCATGGGTTAAGAGCGCAACAAGCTCCGTATGAAGCGGACTACTGGGGCGACGGACAAGATAGATCGCACGCTCATCCAGACTTATATGTGATTGCACAGCTCTACCAAGCAATCCGACAGCGCGCTGATCTAACAAACATACTTGATAACGATCCGCAAACGATTCATGCGTGAGACCGTAGATCAGGTTGTAACTCTCTTCGAGCGTTGCAATAACATTCGTGACCTCCACCTCTTGAAAAAGTGTTCGGTCAAAGGCAATAAGAAAATGTGAACTCGTGCGATGACCCCACTGCACACGCGCACGTAATTCTGTATCACTGATTGGTATTTGCGGCTTCGGAATAATTACTCGAGTAGCCTTCGCTCGCTCGCGATCGACGAATTGAACTCCGGACACACCTCCCGAAGCAGTACTCAGATCATGCTCGACTCCGGGCAAGATCGGTAACGGCAATATCGATCCTCCTCTTTCGCGAGAAAGAAAATCGACCGCCGATGTTGTGAGTAACGTAGCCATCTCGAATGCGTTTTTACTAGGGGTTGTGATCGTTTGAGAAAAGCGCATAGCTCCACGCTTCCACCATTGCACACCCCCATATTAATCAATTATTTGTCAAAATGCAAGCGTTTTCGAAAAAAAAGAAAAAGAAAAACACCACTTTGACCCACTGTTTGCGCGGTTATTCTCCAAAGCAACAAAACTTACCGGAGTGAGGGAATTGGCTCGGTGAGAAGATGTTCTAACCTATTCAACGCATGTACCCCAAAAAGCCCGAAAACGGTGCAAAAAACAGAATTACTTGGTTTATCGCTCGAGGAATTGAAAGTTGTTCTCGCTGAGAAGCTGGAGAGCAACCAATCCTACCGTGCAAAACAGATCTACACTTGGCTTTATGCTAAGAGGGCTACTTCATTTAGGCAGATGACAAATTTGCCGAAGGAGTTGCTTGATAAGCTCGTCGCAAAGTGCTCGATCGGCAGGCTGAAGATTGCACACGAATCAACGAGTGTCGATGGGACGAAGAAATTTCTGTTTCATTTGCAGGATGGCTTGTCGATCGAGACGGTGTTGATCCCAAGCGAGATGCGCAACGAACAAGGAGAGTTGCGAAGACGAACACTCTGCGTTTCAACGCAAGTTGGATGTCCGCTCGATTGTAAATTTTGTGCAACCGGTACACTTAAGCTCAAACGCAATCTGACAACAGCCGAAATTCTGTTGCAGATATTCGAAGTGGAGCGTCACACGGGTGAGACGATCACCAATCTCGTGTATATGGGGATGGGTGAGCCGATGTTGAATTACGAAAATGTTGTTGCGTCCTTACGCATCATCACCGATCCGGAAGTGAACCTGCTGAACAAACGTCGAGTGACGGTTTCGACAAGCGGATTGCCTGAAGCCATTCGTCGTTTCGCACATGAAGGACTGCATGTTAAGCTCGCGATCAGTTTGCATGCGACGACCGATGATCTTCGCACGCAACTCATGCCGATCAACAAACGCTATCCCATCGCTGACATTCTTTCGAGTGTGGATGAGTTCTATCGCGAGACTAAAATTCCGATCACCTATGAGTATATCCTCTTCGAAGGACTGAACGATTCGCTCGCCGATGCAAAACGGCTTTCGCGCATTGCAAAGCGAGTCCCGAGCAAAGTCAACGTCATACCGTTTCACCCAATCGACTTCACGCATCCGACCGGAATCGCCGCAACGCTTAAACCGACCACCGAAGAAGCCTTCGATCAATTCCTCGCTACGCTAAAATCGCTAGGCGTATTAGTGATGGTGCGAACCAGCTCCGGAAAAGATATCGAAGCCGCATGTGGACAATTGGCGCTCGCCGAGGCGATGGGGCCTGGGGACGACGGCGTAGTATCACCGACCGTGCCAACACTGATTTCGATAGCTTAACTTTTTTGCTGCACACGTTCACTGAATGATCCTCAAACCGCAATCGCGAGAAGAGCTAAGTTCGATTCTGCAATCGCGAACGCCAGCGCCTCTACACATCGCGAGTGCTGGACTGGTGGAGGAGAATGACCTTCAGGATATGCTCGCCATGTCGGAATTGAATCGGATGATTGCGTATGATCCGCGCGAAATGATTGTTCGTTGTGAAGCAGGAATGTTACTCAAGACGCTCGATCGTGAACTTGCAAGTAAAGGACAATGGATTCCAACGTTAGTCGCTGCCGAAAGTGCAGAGCTAAGCATCGGTGCAGCCCTCGCCAATAATATTTATCATCCACGTGCACTTTCGATGACTCCGATGCGCACTTCCGTACTTGGTGGCACATTCAGCACAAGCAACGGTCAGATATTTCGAAGCGGATCCTTCGTGGTGAAGTCGGTGGCCGGATATGATATTCACCGAGCCTTCGTTGGTTCACGCGGTTTGCTTGGTGTGATTGTTGAAGTAACACTTAAGGTGTTGCCACTTCCCGAACGAGTAATTCATCTTCGCATAGCTCTCGAGGCACAGGCGGCAGTGAAACAATTTAGTCCTACGGTGATGGAAGTTGATGGTGACAAGTTGATCGTGGAGATTAGCGGTTATGCAGAAGATATGGAGGCGGATCTCGCTGAGCTTTCGAGATCAGGTTTTGCCTTTGAGGAGATTTCGAATGACAGTTGGAGTGAGGCACTTAGGCGCATTCGACAAATGCGCTCGTCACACACCCGCACCGCTGCTACTGACCCACCAGATTCACTCGAAGCGACATTGCGTAAAGTGTTTGACCCGCTCGGAGTGCTGGTATAAATGATAGACATTCCGATCTTGGTCGCCGATGAGAGTGATTCGTTCGTCGATGAAAGCAAACTGCTCGCCTGCATTCATTGCGGACTCTGCTTGCCGGCATGTCCAACGCATGTAATCACCGGAGAGGAAATGTCGAGCCCTCGCGGAAGATTGTATCTGATGCGCGGGGTTTTGGAAGGTCGGGTGTCCGAATTGGATGCTGCGTTCCGAGAACATGAACTCTCCTGTCTCGTATGTCGCGCATGCGAAACTGCTTGCCCATCGGGAGTCGAGTTCGGGTATTTGATGGAACAAACTCGTGCCAAGCTCGAAAGTGTTCGGCCTGCGTCTCGTATTGAACGCTTTGTGTATCAGCGTTTATTGGTGAGTCGGCAAAAGTTGAATCTCGTGCAGCGATCACTCGCGCTCACTCGTGTACTCGGACTCGTTCGTCCGTTGCGAGCGCTTGGTAGGCTTAGTGCAAAAGTATTTCCCCGCATATCGCAAATGCTTCAGTTGCTTCCCGCAAGTATAACTTCGCCGGTGAAGCGGCCAAGCAAGTATGCTGCGGTAGGCGAACGTCGAGGTGCGGTTGGCTTATTGCCTGGGTGTGTCGGCGATGTGTTTGGCGCTCGTATCAATGACGCGACCATCCGTGTATTGCGCAATCTCGGATACGATGTTCACATTCTTCCCGATGTCACGTGCTGTGGCGCACTGGCCATTCACTCTGGCTTCCGCGAAAAGGCGCTCGAGTTGGGCAAGCACTTGATCAAGTCAGTGCAAAAAGCTGATCTAGATTTTTACATTTCGAATATTTCGGGATGTGGTGCAATGCTGAAGGATTACGAGAAGCTTTTTGCCGATTCAGCAATTGCCGAAGAAGCCGCACAGTTTCGAAGCAAAGTGCGCGATATTTCGGAGTTTCTCTTCGAGCAACATTCGGAAGACCTATCGAAACTGCTTGCTCAAAACAGGGGGCATCAGCGTGTTGCATATCACGCAGCGTGTCACCTTCAACATGCACAGCGCATAACCGAAGAGCCACTTGCACTCTTACACTTGATCGCAAAGGTCGAGGTCTTCGCGCTTGATGAAAATGATCTCTGTTGCGGTAGTGCGGGTTCGTATAACGTAGAACATCCGGCGATGAGCAATGCGCTGCTCGATCGAAAAATCGAGATCATCGAGCGTGCACTACCGGAAGTTATCGTGACGGGAAATATTGGATGTTTAATGCAGCTTCAGAAGGGATTGCGAGCTTCAAATGCAACATGCGAAGTGCTCCACATCATCGAATATCTTGATAGAGTCATGCGCGCGAATGCGTGATTGCCTTCCGAAATCGAAGTCTTAGCGAGTAAGAATCAGTTCGCGACGCACCGTTGCCTCATTCGTTTTGAGAACGTACACGTAGCGGCCGCTTGGCAAACCTGCGAGCGATACGGTCAGCTTGTGCTCACCTGAAGTAATATCTTCATCAATGAACGTACGTGCAATTCGCCCCAACGGATCGAAGAGGTCGATTCGCGCATGACCCGCTGATTTCAAATTAAACTCTAAATATGCAGACTCGTTGGCCGGATTCGGAAGTGTTTGCGCCATCGAAGTCACGCCACCAAAGCTAACGTTCGTCGATTGATTGCCGCAATCCGTCACGATCAGCGTACCGAGCGATGCGAGCGTGGAAAGTTGATTGTCCGGATTCGATTCCACGATCGAGATCTGCGTAGAATCAAATGGCCCGAGCAACGCTTCGGCATCAAGATAGAGCAAGACGCCCTTTGTAAACTTTCGACTACTGCCAAATAGTTTTACCGAGAGAAGACTATCGCTCAATCGCGAGAGAGTCGCCTGCCATCCATCCCCGAGCGTCCCACCGAGTACGACGTTGTGAAGATATACAACGTATGGGCTGTAGGCGAGTGTGATTCGAAATGAATCGAGCGTGATCGAACCACTGGGAATATTCGTGATCGAGATCGGTATCAATATTCTATCACCGATGCTTGCTTTTGTGCTCGCAACAACCAGACCAACATCCGGCTGACTTGCCGGCGATAGAGAACCTCTTCCGATCATGACAACCGGTCGCAGGCTATCTGGCCCAGTCGTAGAAACAAAAAGGTTACTAACAACAGGCTTCGCAATCTGAGGAGTAAACACGATCGAATAACTCTTTGCCTGTCCCGGAAGAATTGGATTTCTAACTAAGGGATTCTCCGGCACGAATAAGGTGCTTGCACTTCGCAACTGCGTCACATCAAGCGGCCAACCACCGATGTCTGCGATCGCTACTTGCTTCGTTGCGCTTCCGCCGAGTTGTACTTTGCCAAAGTCGATCGTATCCGGTGATACTTTCGGATGCGCTTCAACGCCACGACCCGTGACGATGACGCTTGTCGGATGCGATGTGTTTACGAAGTTGATCGTATCACGATAATCATTTTCTTGGGTCGGTTTGAATGTGATCGTGCAAAGGATCGTATCAATAACCGAAGCGATCGAACTCCCATTGAGCGTTGCAGGGAAAGTCGTCGGACCGGTGCTGCCTTGATAGGAAATTCCTGTCACGTTAATTGTGAAGCCATTGGTAGCCGTCAGCTTGACATCTTTCGAAGCAGTGGCGTTGAGGTGTTGATCCCCAAAATCAACTTCGAGCACGTTCGTCATCAGTCCAAACTCTGTTCCGTCTCCACGAAGTCTAACCATTTGTAGACCGCTCGTCTCCCAAGTTGCTATTGTCGAATCCGAATATCGAGTGAGTGCAGTCGGCGTAAAAGTGACAGTAACATTTTGCGTTGCGCCAGGTGCGAGAATGAATGTATTTGGTGCGAGTGCGAAGGGCAGATTCGGCAAGGCAAAGTTAACCTGCGCACTGAGATTGCCTCGATTCTGAACACGTATCGCAAGTGGTTTGCTTGTGTTGCGAACGACTGTACCGTAATCAAGAATAGAATCTAATAGCACAATCTCAGATGCAAGACCAACACCGCGCAATTGAAAGTGTGTTGTCTTACTCGTACTTAAAGCGACCTCGATGCTTACAGCCGATGTGTCAATCTTTTGAGGCGCGTAGGTGACACAAAGAATTTCAGTAGCTCCGTTTGCGAGGTGGAACGGAAAATGCGCGAGTGTGCTATCGGTATAACGAAACGGCGTCGGCAAAGCGAGGATCGACGAATCAAATATTGCCGGAAGGCAACTGAGATTCGTGACGCTAAAACAAAGCTTGACGGTATCACCTACGTTGATCGATCCAAAATCAAGTAGTGTATCCGAGAGTGCAAGTTCTGCAACAGAACCACCAGAGCCCACGATTGCAATAGATACCGGCTTGTCGCAGGGGCCAAGTCGGGCACGCAGTGTGTCAAAATATTCCGTAGCAAGCGTAGGCGCAAACTTGAGAAGAAAGTATCCGGTGTCGTGACCAGCGATTTGTTTCGGCGCATCACTGATGGTAAATGGTGTGGTCGCCGTAAGTGTCGGAAGTTCTATGTCAACTGTGTCAAGACCGGGATTGTACAGCGGCACCGCGAGCACTTTCGTACTCAACGGACAGACCGTATCAAAATCTGCTTTGGAGCGAAGAAAGTACGAGGAAGATATCTGTCGCGAGCCGCGAAGTTCGATGGCATTAATAAAGCAGCTATCACTCGATCGGATGAAGAGCAGCGCGTCATCGCGTGTTGGTGGTGCGAGTGGTCGATAGACTACATCGATCTGCGTGCTGTCACCGGAGGAGATTGTGACAGGCAGTGTAAGATTTGGTAACTGATAATTATGGGAACCGACAAGATCCGTTCGGCCGATCGAAACATTGCTAGCGGTCCGATTGTAAATCTTAAAAGAACGCGTGACTGCCGTAAAATCGCATCCACGTCCAAAGCCGAGCACCGTATCTGAGACAAGCACATTCTTTATTCCCGCAGAGCCGCTCAATCCGAATGATACACCGCCGCATGGAAGCATTGTTACAGTTGCCGTGAGGTTGTAATCACCCGCGTGTGCAGGTGCGAAGTGTATCGCAAGTGGAAAAATCGCTCCGGCCGGAAGCGAATCAGGCAATACGTTCGTGCTCAGCGAGAATATTCCGGGCGTGCTAAAAAGAATCGATTTAAGAATAACGGTTTGTGAACTGGTGTTCTTCAGATTCACGATCGTATCCTTCGGCGAACACGTGCTGCCGAAATCATAGTGCAGCGCTTGGCTAAGCAGAGTTGGCTCCAGTATCGTAATGCGAACTTCGATCGTCGTATCGAAGGTGCAGGGTTGGGTGATATGAATGCGAAGCTGACTGGTGAACGTGCCACAACTTGTACTTTGAAATCGAACACGGACAGGAAGCGTATCACCCGGCCGTAAATAAATACTCGGTGGTGGTTTGAGTATCTGAAATCCTTTGCCTTGAATACTAACTGGTGCCAGAAAGACCGGGACAGAGCCGGTGTTCTGAATTGCTAACAGTGTGTCAATCAAGATGCTGCTAAGCGTTGCCTGTTGCGTTGGCAGCACGAGTGAGGGTGGTATGGTAAGTGCGACGCTATTGCGCGTTGCATTTACGATAATAGAGAGGTTCCGCAAACATGAGTCAGCTTTGAAGGCCAACACGCCGGTAAGTGAAAGTGTCGATGATAGGGGACCATCTTTTCCGGGAAGCAGACGAATCACGATTGCCGTGTCTTTTCCCGGACCGAGTACAAAGGGCAGCGCGGGAGTTACGATCTCAAAATCACCGCTCGGGAAAAAAATAGCATTCGTGATCGTCGTCGGGTCGGTGCCGATATTTCGAATCCGAATATTGTTTTGAGCCGGAAGCGCGCAACTCACATACGTCCCAAATTGCAGCGTATTTATATCACTCGTGATCTCCGCGGTATGGTATTGTGCGTGCACCGGAATTCGGACCGTCCCGCCGCATACGGTAGTAGTAGTCGCGATCAAGGTGTCGAAGTAATCACCGCCTGTCGTTGGACTAAAATGAATTCGAACGCTGCGGCTAACCAGACTATCAGGAGTCAGACTAAAACTCGTAACACCAGCTATCGTGAATGGGTTGGATAGCGAATGTAAGAATCCGATCGAGCTAACATCGATCTGATCGCCACCTCGATTGTAAAGACGAAAACTTGTATCGAAACTTGTAGCACAAACCAACGGTGGACAATCAATGCGCTGCTCGATCGAAGCAAGCTTATATCCGATACTCGAATCGCGTATCGGTGCCGATGGCGGTGTGGGAATTAGCGAAGCAGATGGCCCGACCAAATATCCGAGATTGTTGTGCTTCGAAAAATCGTGCAGAATCGTTTTGTCGAAACCGTCATCGAACGAGTAGTAGCAGATGAGCCCTGCCTCCGTCCCTGTGAGGTTCTTGCTCATGCTCGCACGGATGGCGTCGCCTGTTCTTGCCACATTCCATATACGCACCTCGTCGATCATACCAAGAAACGATTGCCGCGTCCGGTGTGCGCTAAAGCCAATGCGCACAGAATCGGAATTCGGAAACATATTGAACGTACCCGTCTTATCACCCGCGACTTTCTGTCCATCGATATAGAGCACCACACTGTCGGTCGAGAAGACGAATGCGTAGTGATGCCACGATGTAATATTTTGAATCACGGGTGAAGTAACCGCGGGAGTGCGAGCGTACGGTGTGAATCGGCCGATGAGGCGTTGTGCGCTATCGAAACCAAGCGCATAGTACGGTTGGCTTCCGGTGTCGCTCGATTGCTCAATTAGTGAACTGCCGGCAATAAATGTTCTCGCCTGCGCCCAACACTCAAGCGTAAAACTACTTCCTAACGTAAGGGTTGCTGTGTGCGGCACCCCTACAAAACTAGATTGCTGATCGATCAGCAGTAGACCTGAACTACAATCTTGTGCTTGCGAAGTTGTGCTTTGTAGAATCAGAATAAGCAATAGCACGAGAAGCACGCTCCAAAAGCGCGTAACGAGAGTTCGCTTTGCTTTTCTATTTTGTTGAACCTTCACAACACCACTTCAGACGTATCTCCCGAACCACTTCTGGGAGCCGCAACACTCTACAACGTAAAACTTCCCTACACAACACCCACAACCGTGCATCACTTTGGCGGATGCTCGACGGTGACTCGAACGGTTCGCGAAAGAAAGCGTCCTTCGGGAATAGAATTATCGAATAGTACATCACGCGAGCCGTGCGCTTCGGTGCTAATATTCGGCACGGCTCGCCCCGCTTGTCGCAATCGTGCACGCAATGCTTCGGCCGTATGCATCGCACGCTCACCGGAAAGCCGATCGTTGAATGCATCGTCACCCGTTCGATCAGTATGACCGGTCAGTGTAACTTGCGCACCACGAACAGCAACCTTCGCGATCTCATCAAGCAGTTCATCCGATTGATGCTTTCCGAATTGCGATGAACTGTAATCGAACAGGATAAGACTAAAGCGCTCGATCCTATGCGACTGACTCGTGTCCACCAGATGAAATGCCGTGTCGCGCTGCTCCTGTTTTAAACGTATCACGCCCCGAGTAGTTGCGCTTGTTCCGGTGCTATCGGTTACAAAGAGGTCATAGACGAGCGAGTCGCGGTCCCCGGGCATCGAATTCTCGCCGAGCGTCCAGAGATGCTCACCGACCGCACCGCCCGATCCGCCCTCGAAAGTTTGAAGCACGTGAGCACCTTGATGCACCGTTATCGAATAGCTCTTGATGCCCGCACTGGTCTCAAAATAGGGGTAAAACACGATCTTTGGCGGTGTTGCGACTTTCTCGATGCGCTCGGTCCAGAGCGGCCCGGTGATTGCCGGATCGGGTGAGGTGATCTCGACGCGACGGTTTTCAGCTTGTCCGGCAGGCGTACCTTCGTCCGATGGAAGCTCCGGCAGGCCGCGAGATTTGATACGAATTCTGCTTGGCGCGATTCCCCAGATTGTTTCAAGATATCTGGCGACTTGGTTTGCCCGATCAAGCGCAATGTCATTTTTGAAATTCACATCACCGGGTGAAGCAGTGCTTCTAGCGCCACTCAGAGTGACGTTCGCATTCGGGTGTTCACGCAATCGCTTACCAAGCAGATCGAGAATGTTATGATGGATTCGCATTGCATCAGCACTGAAAAGTTGCTTCTCGCTAAAGCCCATCGCCACATTCGCGTTTGCATACTGATGATATCGCTCGGCTAAAACTGTATCTCCATCATCGAAAAATATTCGATTGAGTGTCGGAAAAACTTCCGTCACATGCATACGCTCGACGCTCAGAACAGGCTCCGAAATTTCCTCGCCGTGATCTGTGAGCCCGACCGCACGAATAGAAATATTCAGCACCGATCGCTTCTTGATTGGTGGAGTAATCTGCGCGACGAGCGTGTCCTTCTTCGGCACGAGTGGAGGCGGCTCGATCTGCGGCAGTGGCGAAGTAAGCAAATAGGAAAGTGCAATACCACCACCGATGGAAAACGTCCGCCAATTTTGTCCCGTGATGTTCGAGATGGTTGTGATGGGAATCGTTGAATGAATCTCAGGCAAGATCTGAAGACGCGAATCTTTGGAGAACTGCATTCGAAGCCCGAGTTCGAGTGATGGTTGCAGTGCTGAAGTCGAGACCTTACCGTCGCCGATCGTTCGTAATGTTGTCGGAGTCGTTGGATCATACGACGCGCCAGCAGGTGAGACGATCTGCTCGGTCTCGTGAAAATTCTTCTTCACAAAAAATCCGAGTGAAGGTCCTGCCTCAATCTTTAGCCATGAAAAAAGATCATACCCAACGAGCAAGCCGAGTGAGATCGTCGAGAGTTTTGCATCGTAGGTTCGGAGTCGATCGATCTGCACGATGCCTACATTCGGCACGTAGCCATGTTCAACGTTGGTCGGTATAGTTTCGAAACTGCTCGATAGATCGCGATAGATTAACTCAGGCTCAAGCGTGATTCCACTCCCGAATTTCGGTGATGTGGCACCAAGATAAAATCCGGGTCGAGCCGCATTACCTCTTTGAAATACTCCGCAAAGCACACTGCCGGCGAACGCGTTGATCTGCGCTCGCGATATATTTGCGTTGTACGAGGCACCTGCCGTGATCGCCCATGGTCGCGACGTTGTCCTTGCGTGCGAAAGCATCGTATCGCTCCCGACCGAGAGCCCGGGTGTCGGAGCTGGTCGTGGAGTTTGTGCGAATGCGGTTGAAGAAAATGAGAACCAGTAAAACAGAAGGACGAAGAGCCCTATGAAATTATATCTACGATTTAGTTTAAATGACCCAAAGCCCCGGCAAATATCCGGGGCCTGTCTTAAAACTACATGCTGTATTGCTCGCGTCGAACTCAACCGCATTGCGGGCTCAAGGGGTTTTGCTTCGGGTGACTCACAACATTCGCCGCCCGGCACGTAACACTCTAAAGGAGAAACACTCGAGAAAATTATAGATAAGCTAAGAACAATAATGTTGCTCTTAGCTTAGTTATCTATTATAGCAGTATTATCGCTTCAGAAGTTCACCGCGACTCCGACCGCGC
>JBDTCS010000056.1:0-3504 GCA_039923455.1 Kapaibacterium sp. (SeqCode)
TCACCCGATTGAGCATAAACCAGCGTTATTGGACATACACCAAGCAAGATAATTATTTGAGCCAAGAGGATTGGTCTCAGAATTATTGCGATGATTTTTTTCATGCTCGTTGGTTCTAGTTACTAAATCGGACCTCGCTTAGCAGCCCAACTTTCAAAAAAAATTTGGATGGACTTGCCTCTACTGATAATGAACAAGCCACCGTCCCGGCTGTCATTCGCCCATCAAACATACCACTTTCAAACAGCAAAAGCAAGCGTACGGGGAACATCTCTGCGAAAGCAAGAAAAACAGGTTCGTGAACAGCGCTTTTAGGGGTAATGCAGGAGGTCCTCTGCTATTAAATTTAGAAAAAGTGGCAGAACGGAAGGAAAGTACAACGTGTCTCCGGTAGCCGCACCCTTCAGGGTGCGCAGTGCGACAGGAAGCAGAGCTTAGGAAAGAGTGGAATGTCTGCGGACAGCATTAAGGTAACAGCGAGATCGAACATCACTGGGGATGACGCGATCATAACTTCTCGGCGCTTCGACAATCATTTCGCCAACCCCACCACGCACCCTAAAGGGATGCGGCTACCAAGGATGACGAACAATAGAAATCGGTAGCCGCACCCTTTAGGGTGCGCAGTGCGACAGGAAGCAGAGCTTAGGAAGGAGTGGAATGCCTGCGGACAGCATTAATAACACTCGAGATCAGTGTGACCACTATCCCCACGGGAAAGATTTTGAGGAAGGTCATTCCAAATTCGTAGAGAGGGTTCTTCAACAATTCTTTGTACTCCTTCATATGCGCAAGTTGGTCTGCCATCTTTGTGGGTGTTGCGCCACTTGCTCGCAACTCATCCATCGCGTGTTTCGTGTAAGTGTCAAACCAATCCGGCATTGCAATTGTGTAGAACACCTTCCAGATGATCACATAGAGAGTCGACGCGACAAGCGTGATCATAAGCCCAACCTGAAAAGCGCCAGAAGGTTATAGCTTGATCGGGATACGCGTCGCGATAAGACTTAATTCCATAGTATATGCTAGATAGACTGATAAGCATGGTCGCAAACCCAACCCCGTAGCCGGACTCGATTGTCCTCAAAATTGCAAACGTAACGATAAACAGAATCGCGAGGATCAGTCCGGAGAGAGCACCGTATTTGAGAGCAATTTTTGTCATGGCACAAATTGTGAGTTCAGGGTTGGATATTATTGGATTGTCGAACGCCGCCCTTCCAGGGCTCATAAACCAAAAAGATCTGGTAACCCAGGGTTCCATCCGCTTTGCGGATTACACCCTGGGCTGCGAGTATGCCGCCACTCCGTGGCTGAGATGCACAGACCGTGGTTCAGATGCACACTCCATGGCTGAGATACGTTGCAAATTTACACAAGATAATTTATGCAAGATTCTGGTCACAGAATATGAGCAACTATCGCGAGGGGAAAAAACGGGAGAAAAAGAAAAATTGAATCGGCGGTACTCGAAGAAAGTACACGTACCCAGTACGGAGAAAGCCAAACGCGCTCTCTGCTCACACTCTATCGAATGCAAACGGAACACGCCCAGTGAGGCCTTCGCCAGGCGACAGAGTCGCCTACAAGGGCTTAAAGAACCATATTGCCCATGCACATTGGGTGCCTGCCTTGAAAACCTTTTGCTTCCACTGTACCTCATCTCGCGGATCACCGAAGTGATCGGCAGAGCATCTTGGAGTCTCCGCCAAAGAAGCAATAGCTAGATAAAATGCTACATCTTGATATGCTATCTCTTCTTTGGCAGAGTGAGGCCTGCAATTGGTACCAAGCGAGTCAAGCTCCCATTGGATTCCACTGTTGGTTCTTTTTTGCGTTGTTGTTCCGGATTCGTGTACCTTCTCCGAAAACCGCCGATTCAATGAACAATTTTTGTGATGCCGGAGGGGAGTTTGGTCTCTCCTGAGAGCACTGCAAATATAACTACAAAGGTTGTGCCGTGAATGATTCACGATCCGAAAAATCCCTGCTTAGTCCTCGAGCGCCTTTACTCCCGGCAATTCTTTTCCTTCCAGGAATTCCAAACTTGCTCCACCACCGGTCGATACGTGTGTCATTTGATCCGCAAGCCCGGCTTGTTCGAGCGCTGCGACGGAATCTCCACCACCGACAATAGTAATTGCGCCGCGTTTTGTTGCGTCCGCAAGTGCTTGCGCGATTGCGAGTGTGCCAATGGCAAAGTTTGGAAATTCGAACACACCCATCGGACCATTCCAGAGAATCAGTTCAGCTTGCTCGATCTGAGTGGTGAATTCTTTGATCGAGTTCGCGCCGATATCCATTCCGATCCAACCGGCCTCGATCGCATTGACTTGCACACTCTTGCGTTCTGCTTCGTTGGTAAATTCTTTTGCAACAATCGTATCAACCGGAAGCAGAATTTTTGAACTGCCTTTAGACGCGCGATCGAGTAGATCTTTCGCCATTGCAACTTTGTCCTCTTCGAGCAATGACTTGCCGATCTCGTAACCCATCGCTTTGTAAAACGTGAACATCATGCCACCGCCGATGAGCACCGTGTCGGCTTTTTTCAGCAAGCTTTCGATGACGTCGATCTTACCGGAGATTTTCGCACCACCGATAATCGCGACAAACGGATGCTTCGGACTCTCGAGCACGCTCCCGAGATACTCCAACTCCTTCTTCATCAAATATCCGGCGGCCTTGATCGGCAGGAAATGTGTAATGCCTTCGATCGAAGCATGTGCCCGATGCGCAGCACCGAATGCATCGTTCACATAAATCTCGGCAAGTGATGCAAGTTGTTTCGAAAACTCCGGATCGTTCTTTTCTTCTTCTTTGTGAAATCGAAGATTCTCTAATAGCAGCACTTCACCGTTCTTGAGTGCCATCGCTTGTTGCGTCGCTTCCTCGCCGATGCAATCCGATGACCACGCAACAGTTTGTTTCAACAACTCTGCGAGATGCACACGAACCGGAGCGAGCGAATATTTTTCTTCGGGTAAGCCTTTCGGTCTGCCGAGATGACTTGCAATAATCACGCGCGCACCGCGCTTCACAAGCGACTGAATCGTCGGGAGTGCTGCGCGCATGCGAGTATCGTCGGTAATCGTGTAGGGTGCCTCTTTCGTAAGCGGCACATTGAAATCGACTCGCAAAAATACTCGTTTGCCTTCTACCGAAAGATCGTCAATAGTTTTATATTGCATTGTAACGTTAGACCTGTACTAAATCTCTGAGCATTTGCTCAAACTTTGCGTTCCACTGCTCTTCGCTGAATTGTTTGTGAATGCGTTCTTCTGCTGCTCGGCCCATTCGCGTCGCTTTACCGGAATCGAGCAACAGCTCACCAACATGTTGCGCGATCTCCCGAACATCGAACGAAGTTAGGAATCCGGAGACGCCATGCTCGATCAACATTTCCGGACCACCACAGCGTGTGCTAATAACTGGCGTACCGCATGCCATCGCTTCCATGATGCCGATGCCGAGTCCCTCTTGTTCGCTCGTAACGACGAGTGC
>JBDTCS010000057.1:0-7586 GCA_039923455.1 Kapaibacterium sp. (SeqCode)
TCGTGCTTTGCGAATACTGCCACTCTCGGGCGTTGAACGTTCGCCCCACCACATTAATGACGCGCGCCGGCTTTGTGATGATCAGAGTCCGCAAAATTCCCTGACCTCACCACTGGAAGATAACGTAAGAAAGGTGGCCGATGTTTCAGCCCCAAAGATAGAAATTTATCCTGATTTTAGAGCGGCAGTCGACCGGACGGGGTTCATAACGATGAGAATACCTTACCGCTCTTAAGCGATCTAGAGGTCAGCCCAGCCACATGTTCAGCAAAATAGGCACGGAATATCTCCATCAGATTGTCAATCGCTCGCTGGCTTAGTCGAATGCTCGCAGCATCCTCTACACTCGCTGCTTCCAGCACACGAAGTGCCTCGAGCGATTCCGGTAACACCAGCACCTCGTCGTTTCGAAGTACCTCAGAGAGGAGTCCCGCAAGGTTTCGCCCTTTCGCTTCGTCTACTTGGACTATTCGCTCGACGAACTCACCAGTCTTCACGCTAAAAATTATCCGAGTGTTGAACTCACGCACCTGTGCCGTACTCGATTGCTCAACATGATCGCTCTCTCGTAGCGACAGCTGAAATCCGCTACGATGAGAAAATTGCATAAAAAAGGCGAAAAGAATCGCCGGCACCGCTTCTTTTGGAGCAGCTGCGAGTTGATCGAGCGTGGAAGAGAGCAGATCAAATATTGGGTCATTCTCCTCTTCATCGTGCATCGCAGCCGCGATTAATTCCACGACGCTTGTGGCCGCTTCGATCTGTTCGAGTGTGTTGAGAAGCTTCGCGTGCGAGTCAAGGGTCTCCGCTTTGGATAGCAAATATAGTCCCGGGCGTTCGTTCTTGTGATAGAAGACAACGGTGGATCGGACGAAGCCTTCAAGTGCCCCTCCAAACTTTGACTTCATCTCTCGCACTCCCTTTGCCATCACAGATACCTTTCCGAACTGTCGCGTGTAGAGCACGACAATACGGGAGGTCTCCCCTTGTTTGCGTGAATGGAGCACAATGGCCTCGGTTGTTACGAGCATCGAGAATATTCGTTGGGTGACATGTGTCTATGTAAACGGGGATTAGAGGATTTGGATTCGGTAGATTTCTGCACGCCCCGTTTTCAAATATTCCGCTGCGGAACCCAACACCTCCAACTAAGGATTATTCCATAGTATTGTTTTCGGAGTATGCGCTAGACTCAATTGCGCGGATCAACCAATTAAATAGAAAGGCACTCTCTCGTGATGAAAAATTTATTCGCATTGCTGGCTCTCACATGTCTGATCGCGTTCAGCGTTGTTTCGTGTGCGCCGACTCCCGCCAACGATCCCGGCGATCCAAATTTTCTACAGTCGACACCCGACACTGTGAAATTAACTCCAACGATTGCGACTGCGACTGCCGGAGTCTCGCTCCATTGCGGCTGCACGTTTCCACTTATTATGACAAACAAAGGCGGAGACACCACGCACATACAATATTTGGTAACGCAATATCCAGCCGATGTCAAGACGCATGACGTAACTGTTACTGCAAACGTTACCGGCTTGACGACCGGCATCTACACTGGTTGGATCAGCTTCCGTGCTGTGGATGCTGATGTCAATAATACGAGCGGTATGTTCTATGATACGCTGCACGTCACACTCAAGATTCCCTAAAACAAAATTAGAGGAGGGGCACCGATGTAGATGATTACTCATCTATTCTCGATACCCCTCCAGAGAGAAAAACTTAATTCTCTTTAGCTGGTCACGCCGGCTTAGAGGACGATCAATTCCTTCGGCGATGTGGTAAGCACTTCACAGCCCTCTCTGCGAACTACAACATCATCTTCGATACGGCAGCCGCCCATACCCTCGATATAAATACCTGGCTCGATCGTGAAGACCTGACCTGGTTCAAGCTTGAAGCGCTCGCCACGTTGCGCGATATAGGGGAGTTCGTGCACTTCGATTCCAAGTCCGTGCCCGGTACTATGCCCAAACTTCGAACCGTAACCATGCAGCGTGATGTAATCGCGAGCGACGCTATCAAGCTCGCGGCCGTTCATTCCCGGATGCACTTTGTCAATCGCGCGTTGCTGTGCAGCGCGGACGATCTCATAGATCTTATGCAACTCGTTGGATATCTTTCCGACTGCGACAGTGCGGCTCATGTCAGAATTAAAGCCTTTGTGCACGCATCCGAAATCGAGCGTGACGAGTTCGCCCTTCTTAATTTTCTTATCGGTGGCAACACCATGTGGAAGTGCTGAACGCTCACCACTGGCAACAATAACAGGAAACGCATCACCGTCTCCACCCAGCTTTTTCGCTTGATAGGAAATTTCTGCAGCGACCTCTCGCTCTGTGAGGCCGGGCTTCAGCATGTTGAGCACATGATTAAAGACTTGATCGCCGATCTCAGCAGCTTTGCGGATCGCCGCGATCTCTTCTTCCGTCTTTACCATCGTGAGCGTCTCTACCATGTCCTTCTTAGGCACAAGCTTCAGATGGCGGAATTTCTTGCGCAGAAAATCGTAATGCAAATATTGAATGTGCATCTCTTCGAAGCCGAGCGAATCGTAATCTCCGAAAAGCTGCTTCTCTGCAAGCGTGTCAAAAATTGTCCGCTCGCGATCAACGATTGAGATCTTTGCGCCCGCTACCTCGACCTTGACTTGGGATTTATACCGAAAATCGGTAAAAAAGTGCGGCTTACCCTGCTGGGGGACGATCAAAATTCCGTTCGAACCAGAGAATCCGATCAGATAGTGGATGTTCGGAAGATGCGTGATGAGCAACGCATCCAAACCATGATCTCGAACAGTCTTCTGTAATTTCGCAATACGGGCCATTTCTTTCATTGTGTAGTTGTGTCCCCGTGCTCAAAGTTAATGAGTTATCGGGTCCTGCGAACGGGCGTCATCCGCTTGGGATGAAGATCAAGCTGCAGGAATCCGATGCGTTCGGCACGTCCGGATGCAGGCCACCAACGGCAGACTGCATAAGGGTTGAGTCGGGCTCGTAACACGACTTCCCCAAATAAAGCTTCGCCAAGCCTGAAGAAAGATTCTTTCTGAGTTTTGGTCTGACATCCGGCCAGATAAAGTTAATCGACATATAAAGTGACGAATTTTAGCTAATTTTGCACTTTTACGAATACTTTACCGCACAGAAGCGCCTTGCCAATAGAAGGAATTTGCGTTGGAAATCCGTCCTCAGGAGGAAATAAATAGTCGGAAAACTTGCGTTGCCCAAATTATTCCTCTATATTTGTTCTGGAGTCATCACATTCTACCGCTTTTGGTGTCCCCTCTGAGGTTACAACCTGCCCGTTGCTTGGAGTACAAGTATGTTGTAAGTGGTACTTGTTTTGATGAGAAGCTGCTCGCGGCGTTTCCGCTCGGGAAGTCGTGAATGCATTTAAGTGAGTCTCTTAACTCTATCGTTAGCCGTCAATTCTTCTTCACCAGAAGAGCGAAGTAACTGATTGTCGTGTGTCGGTCGAACGTCCCAATTCGCCATCACACCAAGCACAATGTTAACTTTGGTACGGCCTGCTCCTGAGATACCCCACGGGGTTTTGCCGACAGTTTTTATTTACATGCGGGATTCGCGCTCGAATCCTGAGACGGTTTGGCTTCATCCTAAGGCCGAACCGCCAATTATTAACCGGTAGTTGTGATTTGCGTAGTAACGCCCGCCGATCTTCCTGCCCTTCGTCACGTACCATGATACCTAAGACAATGAAGCATACCCCACTACGGACCTTCCGTCCGTTCTTTCAGGCAATGTTGCTGATGTTCACGCTCGGACTCAGCACAATGATAGCAACCACTGAGCACGCGCTTGCACAAGTCCCTCGCAACATCTCCTACCAAGGCGAGTTGTATGATGGAGGTGTACCGGCAAACGCACCGCACACGTTCAAGATCTCCTACTATGACGCTTCGGGTACGAAGCTCTTTAGTGAGACGTTCACGAATACGGATGTTCGCAACGGACTCTTCACGCTCGCACTTGGATCAAGTCAGTCCGGTGGGTTTCCTTCGACGATGACTTTTAACGAGCAATACTTCATGGGTATCTCGGTTGATGCCGGCAATGAGTTCAGCCCGCGCACAGCATTGGTCTCTTCACCGTACGCACTGAACGCAGGTTCGGTCAATGGACTCGAAGCTTCGAAGATTCCGCTTGCCGGAGTTCTATATCCGCTGGACGCGACAGGCCACATCGACCCACGCGTGCTACCTGCAACGAGTAACAGTATCAACTCAATCAACAACGTACAAGGCGATGCACTCGGCAATTTGAATATTGTTCCGGGATTTGACATTCAACTCGCGACCGACTTTGCAAATCATCAGCTCAAAATTCGCTCGACGGCAGTTGGCTCAGTGTTGGCCGGTCATGGCCTCACGGGTGGTGGTCGCGGTGATACCGTGACACTCACACTCGCTCCGGGTGGCGTTACGGGTCCGGATGTTGCTAATGGTGCAATCTCTGGTCGTAAGCTTGATCCGTTCACTTCAGGTCTTGGATTGTATCAGGATACGCTTGGAAATTTGAACATCGGAGTTGACAACTCAACAATCGATATTCTTAGCGATATCATTCGAGTAAAGCCGCTCGGTATCGGCACTCCGCAACTTGCAGATGGTGCGGTCACAAATCCGAAAATCGGAAACGGTGCGGTCAATGCGATCAAAGTGGACCCCACACAGATACAGCTTCGCGTGAATCGCGCAGCAGCTCCGGGATCTTTTATTCAGGGCATCAATCAAGATGGCTCGGTGAATACCGGCACAGTGCAGGTGGATCAGACACTGACACGAAATATTTTCGGCAACGATCTTTTGATCGGTATCGCACTTAACAATGCAAACAACTGGACTGCGTTGCAAAGCTTCTTCGGTGGCGCAAGTGCAAGTACGCTTAGCGTTTCGGGTGCTACCTTGCTGAGTGGCCTGACGAATAACGGGCCGATCACAAACTTCGGATCGCTCACAGAGAACGGCGCACTTGGAGTTACAGGTCTCACAATCCTTAGTGGATTGACCAACAATGGCAACTTCACGGAAAGTGGTAATGTCATCGTAACAGGTTCAAGCGATCTTCGCGGACCACTCTTCAATTCCACCGGACCTCTTACGTTGCAAGGCAACGTGCTCTTCACAGGTACGATCACAGCCCCAGCAGCAGGTCATACGTTCGGAACATTCGGAACCGACGCCAACGTCGTCACCATCAACGGTGCGCTCGGCGGGACAGGCACCGAGCTTCGTGTATTTGGCGATCAAAGCCTAACCGGCAATCTCACGATCGGTGGCAACACAAGTGCACAGGCACTCACGGCGACTACGATCAACGCGACAACAGTTAACACTACCAATCTTGGTGGTGCCGGTGGACTCGGAACAATTATTCTCACGAGCCCGCTGAATGCTGGTGTGGGTGGATTGCAGCAGGTCATCACTGGTGGCTTGTTCAATGCATATACCTTGAACAACGGCTCGATCAATGTCGGAGCCGTTATCACTAATAGCGGTACGATCGCGGGTGGTGCGATCTCGAATGCTACGATCACTGGTGGTACGATTAACAACACGTTGATCGGCCTCCTCACACCTGCACCGGCAGGCTTCACCTCGCTGACTGCGAGCGGTAACTCAAATATTGGTACCGGAATATCGACCGTCAATTCGGTCGGCGCGGGTAACCTCACGACGAATTCGATCGGTGCTGGTAACTCAACGACAAACTTTTTCGGCGCAGGTGCTAATGCGACGAACACCTTCGGTAATCTTAACGGTACCAACAGCGTGCTCGGTCTGACAAACGTCGGAAGCACAAGCGGTAACGGTGCAAAGCTTATCGTCAATGGTATCGTGTCTCCGGGCTTCCCTTCTGCAACGGATTTTGAATTCGTTGTCAATGGTGACGCTCAGGCAACAGGTACTCTCGTTGCACCTACCGGTGCATTCGATCAGATCACCACGGCAACGCAGGCCTTGAACGACATTTCGTTTACGCGCGGCATTCGTTTGAATGGTGCACTCGGCCAGAACAATTTGCAGGTGAACGGTACAAGTTTGCTCGGTGGACTTGTTACAGCGAGCAGCGGTATCACGGATAACGGCGTACTCAATCAGAACGCTACAGCGAATTTCCTCGATGCCAATTTCAATGGACCGATCTTGAATCGTAGTGCACTCACACAGCAGGGCACAGCGACATTCTCCGGACCGATCATCAACAACGGTACGCTCTCGCAAGTTGGCCTCGCATCGTTCACTGCGGGTATCGTTAACAACGGTGCACTGACGCAGGTTGGTACCGCAACGTTCAGCGCTGCAGGTGGTATCGTGAATAACGGAACACTCTTGCAGAATGGCTTCGCAACATTTGGATCTGCCGGTATTCTTTCCGGTGGTGTACTTACGCAGAATGCGACTTCGCATTTTCTTGATGCGACGTTTAACGGACCGATCAACAATGCGGGCGTGCTCACGCAGCAGGGCTCAGCAACGTTCGGTGGACCGATCATCAACAATGGTCCACTCACACAGAATGGTCTTGCAACATTCAGCGCTGTTAATGGAATCGTGAACAATGGCCCACTCAATCAGAATGGACCAATGACCGTACCGGTAACGAGCAGCATCGTGAATAACGGCACACTCCTTCAGGGTGGTGCTGCAATCTTCAACGGAACTGTGAACATGACGGGACTCGTCAGCATCCCGGGCGGAATAACTACCTCTGGCTCTGCTGTCTTCGGTGCAGGAAGTTTCACATCGCTCACAAACTCGGGTAGCTTGACGCAGACAGGAATCGCAACCTTCGCTGTTGGTGGTGGTATCACCAACAATGGTCCGCTTGTGCAGCATGGTGTGGCGACATTCACAGCAAGTTCGGGTTTTGCGGGCATCACAAATACAGGATCGCTCACGCAGACTGGCCCAACCACAACATCGGGCTTCACGAACAACGGTAGCTTCGCTAACGTCGGTTCATTCAGTCAGTCGGGTGGTATTGGAACATTCGCGGGAATTACGAACAACGGCGTGCTCACTCAAAACGGAGCAGCCACATTCGTCGGAATAACAAATTCCTCGACCCTTACGCAAAGCTCAACTGCAAACTTCGCTGCGCCTGCTACCTTTACTGGAATTACGAACGGTACGGTTGCCACGAATGCGCAATTCACGCAAAATGGACCTTCGACATTTAGTACACTTGCACAGTTCTCCGGTATTCTGAACGGAACAATTGCAACACCGGCGTCGCTCACGCAGATTGGAACATCGAGCTTCTCGGCGCTTGCATCCTTCAACGGTGGAATTTCGAGTACGGCAAGTGTTACGAACACAGGTACGCTCACCCAAACTGGTGCAGCTACCTTCTCCGGTATCACGAATTCCGGAACGCTCAGCCAGACAGGTACTTCGAACTTCACAAATACGGCGGCATTTGCTGGCGTGACGAATTCAGGCACACTGTCACAGACAGGTGCAGCCTCATTTACGAACTCGGTTGCGATGAGCAATCCGGTTACGATGGGTAACACCGGAATTCTTACCCCACCGCCAGGCAGCTATGAACTTT
>JBDTCS010000058.1:0-10962 GCA_039923455.1 Kapaibacterium sp. (SeqCode)
CATTCCAGTTTATTGTCTTTTTTTATTCTTGCTAATTGTAAGTAGCTGCTCTACTCCTTCCTCGCCGACTCAGAGTCTTGGCAATATCTGGACTACTGCTTCCTCGAAAGGATTTACCCCTCGGGGAGGATTGACAGCGAGCGTTGTTGGAGGGAAGATCTACGCCATAGGTGGTTACTATTTTGATAGTACACATACCAACGCCATTTTTTATGATACTGTTGAAGTATTCGATCCATCATCGAATGCATGGAGCAGACCTCTAACTTCCGGTTCATTTACCGGAGGCATCGCTATCACTGCAAGCGTTATCGACGGCAAGATCTATGTAATGGGCTGGAAGAGGGACAGTGTTGGTGTGGGAATTCTCCAGGTCTTCGATCCCTCAACTAACGCATGGAGTACTCCGTCAACATCAGGAAGACTTCGAGGCGAAGAGGGTCTAAGTTCACGCGTTGCAGCAGGCAAGATCTACGCTAGGAGTATATTGGTGCTTGGCTCGGTAATCACCCCTACAATCGACACGCAGGGTTTTCAAGTGTTCGATCCTGCTAACAACGCTTGGAGCATTCAAAAGGGATATGGCTTCTTCGATGATACATCCGGTTTCAATTGTTGGAATGTGTTCGATAACAACATTTATGTAGTGGGGAAAAAAGTTTGTAACATCTTCGATCCAACAACCAGCACGTGGAGCACCTTTCCAACAAAGGGAACAACCTTTGGGTCAGGCGCAACTTCATGCGTTCTGAATGGCAAAATTTATGTCTTCGGAGATAGCACAAATATTTTTGATCCACTCACAAAAACATGGAGTACACCTCCTACAACAGGTACATTCACTCCACGCGATTACCCAGCATCCTGTGTTCTCGGTAACCAAATTTACGTATTGGGAGGATTTGACCCTCTTGACCCGATCCAAGTTTTCACGCCATGAAAGTAGGTTGCAAATGAGACCGAACGTGCTCACCAACCGGAGAACCCCTCGAAACCAGAATTTGGTACTGATAGTACAAATATAGTCGATTCTGGATCAAAACGGAGGCATAAAATGACTCCAAACAGGCAAAATCCGTGTCCAAATTATAGACCCCTCCGGCAACTTCTGGGAGCCTACGGGTGGATTTGTCGGTTGTACAGGTGTTGTGTTCCGGTTGTGTCTCGTGTTGCATTGCGGATAGAAGTACCCAAAAATGGCCTCTTTGTTTACCCCATTGTTTAAACATACATTGCGGAGAAGTTTTCTCTTGGCTTCACGGCTGGTCGTTGTGATGCTCGGACTTGCAGCGATGCAAAATGTCGCGAGTGCGCAAGTAGATTTTCTCACGACGCGTCCGATCATCGACAGCTTTCCGATTGTGCGAATCGGCGTATCGATCACCGATGGTGGCTTGCCACCAAACACACTCACGAGCAGCGACTTTACCGTCACGGAAGATGGCAACAATGTTTCGCCACTGGAGCTTATCAATTGCCATGGTCAACCAAGTGCCGCGATAGCGTTGTTGGTCGATGCATCGAGTTCGATGTTCTCGTCGGCAGGCAATGGAAACTACAACGCATACTATAATAGCTTTTCGAAATTCCTTGCGCTCGTCTCGCCGCCGTCAGAGCTTGCACTGATTCCATTCACAGATACCGCGTTCTATTATTTCCCCGGCGTGAAAAAATGTTGCTTCTATCAAGCAGGCAACAAGCCCGACACCACAGCGTTTATGGATTCGCTTCGCAGTATTCAGTTTCAAGGCAATACGAACATTGATATTGGTCTCAATTATGCCATCAGTGTTCTTGCGACGAGTGCTCAAACGCGAAAAATCATTGTGCTCGCAACAGACGACGGTGTGATCAACGAAGCCGCACTCGCAGCGAAGCTTGCTTCACTCGACATCACACTCTTTGTGATGGAACTTGGACCGGATTCGATTTATGCGAATCAGGAACTCGCGCTCGAAGTTGGGGGGAAGTATTATCAAGCGATGGATTCGACGCGCTTCACACCGATCATGACTACGATCGCCGAAGAGCTTTTCAGCGAGCGCTGCACGCTTCGTTATCGGAGTACCAATCCGTGTCCGTGGCTTGCGACGCATCCGGTGAATGTTCGTTTCGCTTACAAGTCTACGAATCTAAACTCCGCGCTGAGTTACATCATAGGCAAGAATACACACGACTCCATTGCTCCGAATCTTTTGATCGATTCCTCACAGTTCACATCGCGGATAGTGCAAGGTTTTGAGACCTATCCATGTGGAAGTGGTATTCGATCGTTCACCGATTCGGCATTAAAAAATTTTGCAAAGCTAAAGCAGAAGCGCGGGTTGCCGAATACTGCATCCGATAGTTTGATCGTGTTGGATACACTCCAAGATGCGCACGGATGGTATGTTGTTCGAGACTCGGCAAATAATTATCGGCGCATCGAACTGATTTATCATCCCAAGCCTGACACTATCGCACCGCAGATCCCGCTTCCAACATATTCCGGTGGTGCATACACGGTCTCGATTCAAGAATTTAAGCCGTGGGATCGTGGCATCAACAATGTCACGCTTGACGCCGGTGCGAAGAATCTTTCGCTCGATAGTGTACAATATATCAGCAATCGATTTGCTCGAGCATATCTTCGCGTTCTTGTGCAAAAGGATTCAGCGCATGGATGTATCACGGCCGTCGATTCGTTCGGTAACAAGTCTTCGAGTTGCGTGCAGTGGAATGGTATCGGCGGTGACACGCTTCCGCCGCTCTTCAAGCAAGATATGATCGCAGAACCACGCCTAACACTTTCGGGCGTTGTGAGTGATCAGCGTGCGGGTGATAATGGATTGCAGAATGTTGTCGTGACACCAGTCAACAATACCTCGGCCCGAAATGTGAAGTTCACTTCGGTATGGCTGGCAACAGTGAGTGTTGCATTGATCGATTCGCTCTATCCGGCACTTGCAGCAGTCGATGGCACCGATAGCGCAGGTAATAGAGTGCAGGATACCTTGCGATATTTTCCGTTGCCGGATAACTTGTCACCGGAGTGTACGCTGACGAATCCGACACAGAGTACGATGCTCGTCAGTGCAACAGAAATACAAGCGTGGGATCGGGGCATTCGGACGATCGTCATGAATCCGATAAACACGAATGTCAATGCTGCGGCACCGGTATTCACAGACAGTAGGCATGCAAGCATGCTCATCACGATTCAAGATATTACTGCACCTGCGAGTGCGACCGTGATCGCTACCGATAGCCTCGGCAATACGTGCTCGAGCCTGTTGCTCTACTCACCGAACATCAAGACGGTGTTGCCACTCACGATTGCCGGACCGCTTGATTTTGGAAAAGTCGTTGCACCGGCAAAGATTCGTAAGACGATAAATGTCACCAATCCAAATACCGATCCCGTCACGCTGGTGAAAGTTGTTTCTTCCGGTGACGACTCTGTGTTCACATGGATTGAGTCCGTGCCGCTGACGCTCGCAGCAGGAGAGACGCGTCCATTCACATTCGATTTTATTCCTAATCTGATCGGCACGTGGAATGCATCGTACCGCTTTTCGAGCGATTCGATTGTGATGGGGACGATACAAACAAAAGGCGTATCGACAGGAGCGATCACAATCGCAGTCGACACGCTGACGCTCGGTAGTGCGGGTGATCTTGGCATGTTGCATTTGCGATTAAATGCCGCGCCAGCTCCGATCAACTTCGATTCTATTTCGTTCGTACTCACCTACGATCACGATGTCGTTACGCTGAAAGATCCGACGCTTGATTGCGGATCGAATCCCGCGGATACAGGTCTTTGCAACTATACGATTTCGTCTTACATGGACAATGCCGGTGATCATCGAATAAAGTTAGTGCGCAATGACCGACTGAAATCTCCGGCGCCCCAATTTGCAAATAATGTTTTCTCGATCCCTGCAAGAAGTTATCTTGCTCGATCACGCAACACCGTTGTTACAATATCGAAACCTGATGCGGGTCCACTGGTCACGGTCGGATCGAATTCAGGAATGGTAACGATGGGTGATATTTGCGCGGACTCGACGATCCGCGGCTACCTCTACGGTCGGCTTGCAACCGCGATTGAAGGGATCACACCAAATCCCGCTCGTTCGCAATTGAATATTACAATCAATAGCAAGACTGGTGGCAAGATAGCGATATCCATCACCGATGCTCTAGGCCATGAAGTGCTTTCGGAACCCCGAAATGTTAGTGTTGGCAATTCACAGATGACGCTGGATCTTCGAACGATTCCATCGGGGAGTTATCAATTGACGCTAACGTCCGACGGCAAACGCGGAGAGGTATTTCATCTTGATGTTGTTAAGTAGAATAGCTGCAGTGTATTGATTGTTTTTGCGAGGGTGCAGCATAATCGTGCTTGCACCTTCTTTCATTTATCAACGAAGCGCCCACGTTCATCGTATGTCCAAATCCAAAACGCAATTCGTCTGTCAAACTTGCGGATACATTTCTCCACGTTGGATGGGGAAGTGCGCTGAGTGCAACGGGTGGAATACGTTCATCGAAGAAACTACAGCGAGTCCAAGTTCTGCCCAAGCAAAGGGCGCTCGGAGCTTCTCGGCAGGTACCGGCACTGCTCGTCCGGTGCAACTGAAGGATATTGATATTGTCGAAGAAGATCGCATCAAGACCGGCATCGCAGAGTTCGATCGTGTGCTCGGAGGCGGCATCATGGCTGGTTCGATTGTGCTTGTTGGTGGCGATCCGGGAATCGGAAAGTCCACACTGATGATGCAGATGGTTCGCGGATTACTGACATCCAGAACGCTCTATGTTTCGGGCGAAGAATCTGCAAAGCAACTTAAGATGCGTGCCGAGCGACTCAAGCTCAAGAACGACGATCTTGCAATTCTTTCCGAGACGAACGTTGAAGCCGTACTCGAACAAACACGACAGCATGCGCCCGATATTCTTATCATTGATTCGATACAAACGATGTACCGTCCGATGATCGAGTCTGCGCCGGGCTCCGTTGGTCAAGTGCGCGAATCGACTGCACTGTTGATGCAGTTTGCGAAGATGTCGGGTATTCCTGTTTTTGTGATCGGTCACGTTACAAAAGAAGGGACGATTGCAGGTCCGAAAGTTTTGGAGCATATCGTCGATACGGTTTTGCAATTCGAAGGTGAACGTACACATGCGTATCGCATTTTGCGCGCCGCAAAAAATCGTTATGGTTCGACCAATGAGATCGGTGTGTTCGCGATGACCTCCGAGGGATTGCGCGAAGTACTGAATCCTTCCGAAGTGTTTCTCTCGGAGCGACAATATGGTTCGTCGGGATCCGCAGTGTGCGCTGTGCTTGAAGGCACACGCCCGGTGCTTCTGGAAGTACAAGCACTCGTGACACATTCAACGTATAACAATCCGCAGCGAACAGCGACCGGTTACGATCAGCGGCGAATCGCGATGTTGCTTGCTGTGCTCGAGAAGCGACTCGGTGCGCGAATCTCGACAAGCGATGTCTTCATCAATATCGCCGGTGGACTCTATGTCGATGAACCGGCAGCTGATCTCGCAATCGTGATGTCGGTGCTTAGTTCGCAGCGAGATATTCCTGTTGATTCGAAGGCGTGCCTGATTGGCGAAATCGGTCTCGGTGGGGAAGTGCGTGCTGTTCCGCAGATCGAACTTCGTGCGGCAGAAGCTGTCAAACTTGGATTCGAGCACATTGTAATTCCAAAAGCGAATCGCAAAGCGCTGCCGAAATCTTTCGATGGTGCGCGAATCTCTGCGATCGAAAAACTTTCCGAAGCGGTAGATCTTGTTTTGTGAAGCAAACTAAGCAACGATGATCTTTATACTCGCAACCAACAATCCGCACAAACGCGAAGAGCTTCTCGCGATTCTTTCGCAGCTGGTTGCTCGCGATATCGAAGTGCGAACACTCGCCGAAGCCGGACTCGATGATATAACGATCGAAGAGACCGGCGCAACACTCGAAGAGAACGCATCGATCAAATCGCGAACGATCTTTGACTTGACGCAAATCCCAACGATTGCTGACGACACCGGTCTCGAAGTGGAAGCACTCGGTGGTGCACCTGGAGTGTACTCAGCCCGATATGCCGGGGAGGCCGTGACCTACGCAGATAACGTAAACAAACTCATGATCGAGATGCACGGCAAAACCAATCGAGCCGCAGCGTTTCGAACAATCATCAGCTTCATTGATCATGTCGGTCGCGAACACCAGTTCGAAGGTACCGTCGAAGGAAGCATCGCGTTTGAACCAATCGGTACACAAGGCTTCGGCTATGACTCGGTGTTCCTACCGAATGAAGCAAATGGAAAAACGTTTGCGGAAATGTCAGCCGAGGAGAAGAATAAAATTAGTCACCGAGGAAGAGCGCTTAGAAAATTTGCAGAGTATCTCATAACGTAGGGGTAGTTATCTTTCTGCGTCTCCTTCGAGAGTTAAGAAACCGAACCGCCCTCTGAATGCAAATTCGGAGGGCGGCTTGGTGAATGAGAACAGCAGACTTTGCCTGAGCGCTCTTGGTGCAAGCGCTTACTTTTTCAGACTTACTTCTTCAGCAGCATTTTGCCTTCGAGCATCTGATCGTTCGCGTGCAACGTGTACATGTACGTGCCACTTGGAAGATCGCTCATATCCACCGTAACGCTGTAACGTCCGGCCGCAAGCATCTCACTCGGGAGATGCTTTACTTCTTTACCAAGCACATCACGCACAGAGAGCGTGACAATGGCACGCTGCGGAATTGCATACGTGATTGTTGTACTTGGGTTGAATGGGTTCGGATAATTTTGTCCGAGGCTGAACGTGTTTGGCACTGCGCCAGGAAGCGAGACTGCCTGTGCGACACCGATTACGAACTGCGATGAAGTTGCCGAAATTGCACCCGACTCAAGCTTGATCCAAGCCTTCGGTGCATATTGATTCGGTGTCATCCAGTTGTAGCTTGTTGAGCTTGTCGGAATCGCGTTCGAGATCGTCGTCCAATTTGTGCTGTCGGGTGACCAGCTTAGTGTCATCATCTCTGTGAGTGTACCGGTCGTTGTCCACATCACATTTGCCGTAGTGTTACTTGGAACATTGGGTTGACCGTAGATCGAAAGACTATTGATCTTAGCAGCAACCTTTGCAATGATCGAGAACACACCGCTCATGCCAACGATACCGTTGTCGTCTTTAATGCGAACGATCGCCGACGTCGATGTCGTCGTAGGCACAGTCCAGTTGGCTGTTGTTACGCTTCCTGCAACCTTCGTGATCTGGCTCCAAGTCGAACCGTTATCAAGCGAGTAATCAAGCGTCTTATTGCTCGTTACGCCACCGAGGAAGCTGAAGTTAATCACGTACGTCGAGCCAACTTCGATCTTCTCACCCGTGCTTGGTTTAGCAACGGCGAGTGATGCAGGTATCGCAGTCTGGATCAAGAATGCATCCGAAAGCGAAGTCACCGTTCCACTCTTCGTGTCGGTGATGCGGATCATTGCAGTCTTACCGTAAGCATTAGAAGGAATCGTCCATGCATAAGGTGAAGCACCTGTGCTCGCAGTGATGACACTCCAATTGGCGCCGTTGTCAACAGTATACTCGAGCTTTACGCTGTTCGTTGTGCCACCAGCTGCCCAAATAATATTTTGTGGAACAGTCGGATCAAGATTGTCATCATGACGTGGAAGCACAACCCACACCGCGTTTGCGGCTGTTGACGGAAGAAGTGTGAAGTCGATATCGGTTTGGTCAGCATTCAAAACAAATTGACCGATCGCTGCTTTGTTTGACTTCATCGCAATGAATGCTTTCGCTTTCATCATTGTGGCTTTCCAATTTGTTGGGTCGATCGCAAAGCGATAGTGACGGCGAATAGGGTAGGTGAGGACAGGAGTCTTCGTACCCAGATTCATCAAATCACCGGAAGCTTTGCCACCAACCTTACGGACGACGTTACGATGCACATAATCATCTACGTTTGGAAGTGCACCGCCGGTTTGTGGATCATAAATGTGTTGCGAACTAACGATGCCGTCTTCCGTAACGACAGCAACCGTAACGTACGTGCACGTATCTTCGCGGCCCATCATCGTCAAATCGAACGGCGTGATATCAATATCGTAGTTCATCATGTGTGTGCCCGGATCGTAGGTCGCGTTCACGAGTCGGAAATCGACAAGCGGATCCTTGACAGCATCTTTTTTACCGGCAACGTACCACTGATTCTGTTCTGTCCAAAGTGCAGCTTCGGCGACGGCCTTCTGGCGATCCATCGATGTGTTCGGATAACCCGAAACTTGGCAAGCAGTGCCGGCGGTATCTTGCGCGGTGATGTGCATTTCGTCACCGTTGTGCCACGAAATCACTACTGCATTGTGCCCCATGCGATGCTCGATGCTATCCAAGTTGTATCCACCATACGGACACCATCCGCACCACGTACCGGTGAACTCTTCAAAAACAACATTGCGCTTATAGGTCTGTGCAGAAATGCTGCCGAAGGCAACAACAGAAAACAAAAGAAAAAATAGAATGCGTGTAATTCGTAAACGACCGTTCATATTGTTGACCTCAAAGATGAAGTTGTGATCCGAAAATGAGCTTGACACTTTGATCGAATGCATAGATCCCGAGACGAAGCGAGCAAAACCCCTGAAGGCAATTTTGTTTGGGCCACCTGACACGAACTCCAGCCCCGAAATATACGGCAGAATTAGCGAAAATCGACCTCGAAGCGACAAATAATCTTGCTCAGCACAGACCAAAATTAGAAGAGTTTTAGACCTCGAATGCTTGCCTTACAGACTAAGGGAGCAATTCTGCGAGGAAACCGTGGAATTCTGACCAGAATCGAAGGAAAGTTGGGAGGAGCGGTTTTCCTTTTCTTTAAACGAGTTTCCCGAGTGGATGTTTCGCTTGGGCTAAAGCGTCGGCTCGGGGGCATCTTGTCACATTTTTTTTTGCATACGCAAAAAAAGCGCCTCTCGAAATGACAATAGTTTTGTTAGCGGCTTACACAAACAATCGTCGAAAGATCACTCCACGTGTCCCATCAAACCATTTTGATAATCTTCGATGGCTTGATGAATTTCCTCGCGCGTGTTCATCACGAATGGTCCGTAGCCCGCGATCTGTTCGGGGATGTGTTCGCCGTTGAGCACGAGGAACACGGCATCGGACTCCGCTTGAATCATAGCGCCATCACCTTCAGCGGCGAGCAGCACAACTTGTCCGCCAGAGGCTTTGGATGCATCATTGACCGTAATCGAACCGCGAAGTATCGCGAGCAGCGATGTGCGGTTGTCCGGCAATGGAAGATCGAGCTTACTATTCGCGTTCAGCTTTACATCCCACACGTTGAGTGGTGTGAAGGTTTGCGCAGGGCCTTGTGTGTTCGTATAATCTCCCGCGATCACTCGCAACGAGCCCGCATCGTTCGGCAACGCAACGGTTGGAATTTGATCACGCGATATCGATTGATATTTCGGCGCCGACATTTTGTATTTCGCCGGCAAGTTCACCCAAAGCTGCGCCATCTCTATTGTGCCACCACGCTTCATGAAGTCGGGCGAGAGTTTCTCTTCATGTACAACACCGGAGGCAGCGGTCATCCACTGCACATCACCCGGGCCGATGCGCCCCGAGTGACCTGCCGAATCACGATGATCGACCTCACCTTGATACGCAATCGTAACTGTTTCGAATCCACGATGCGGATGCTCGCCAACGCCGCCTTGCTCCGGAGAAGGCTTTACCTCACGCGGATCGCCGTAATCCAAAAGCAGAAACGGACTTATCGCACTACCCAAACCCGGACTTCCATAGCTAAACATTGTCCGCACTTGAAATGCATCGCCCACCCAATGTTGCGGCGTCTTATCACTGATCAAAAGCACTTTCTTATTCATATCTGACTCTCTTATTCATACGTATCATTTCCTAACAATTCCATATCATGCCACAAAACAAAACCGTATCACTCGAATTCCGCTTACTTGAACTTCACGATCAACTCACCGGCGCTCGCACCTTTTGCAGTTGCATAGATGTGTAGATGTTCCGTCGCTGGCCCCGTCACAACGCCGCCGGCTTCATCGAATTGCGAACCGTGACATGGGCAATTCAGCAAGCCATTCATATCGGGTGGTGCAAGCAAGCAGCCTTTGTGTGTGCACTTCATGGATAACGCTTCGAAGTTCCCAGCAGACTTGCGATGAATGAGTATCGGTGCCGCATCCGGACCAAGATCGGAAGTCACGAGCGAAGTCTGTTCGGAAGAGAGTCCGCTCACATCGACTGTCATCGAAGGCGCAGTGCTCGCAGCCTTGATACTCGAAGCGCAACTCTCGAGCGTAACACCCGCAAGTGCTGCACCTCCGAAGACAAGCCCCGCGGTTTTCAAAAATGTTCTGCGCGTCGGTTGAAAATTCTCGTCAGAGGATTCGATATTCTTATGCATAACAACAAAAATTATAGATGTACAAAAAATAGGAGCAGAACATGAGCAATTGAAAACACGAGAACGTCAGTGAAGTTCTACCACTCGTGCCGGGGCCATCGAACAGAGCGCTGTATCCGCGAATGTGAGTACGGAAAAATGCATCGCCGATCGAATTGTAATCTTCCCCTGTAGCGACGACCCACGGCTATCGGTTGCGTACGCAAATCATCTACCGCAATTCCAGATTACCAAAACGCATTCGATCATGATTTTCCCCTCTGCGGGGTCGTACAAGAATGTGTCCCACAGTGCGACCGTGGGATTTGATCGCCTCTTGATCCACGCATCGCGGAGCGCCGCAAGCTATTTCAAGCGAATCGATGCAACGCGTTCACTCTCGTCTCGCAAATTTTATTTGGGTAAAAATCCGTCCCCATGTAACAAAATCAACCTTCGAGTGTTGCTTAACTTGGGAAGATGGTTCACACTGGTACATCCGAAATGGATATAAAACAAGAATCGCAAA
>JBDTCS010000059.1:0-1675 GCA_039923455.1 Kapaibacterium sp. (SeqCode)
GAGTTGCTGATGTTCGGGATCGCTTCGGGCATAGTGATCGGTTGGTTGATGAAGCGCCGCGCAGTACGTCGAGCATTTCAACGGAATCTTGAACACGCACGCGAGAGCGAACGATTGAACATCGCTGGTGAATTGCATGATGGCCCGTTGCAAGATATTTTTGCGACGCACTTTTTGTTAGATGGTCCGGAAATGCAGTGGTCGGATTCCGGCGCAAATGTTCGCGCGCAAGTGGATGGGTTGCTACAGAAAGTGGATGGAGAGCTTCGCACTATCACAGGTGAACTTCAGATGCCAAGTTTCGATAATGGATTCGCCGAGGCGGTGCGGTACACACTCTCTGTCTTTTCTGATAGCAATGCGGGAATTCGGATCAACTCGGAGATCGAAGAGTGTAAATTTGTGCTCGGCCTCAGAGCGGAACAAAATTTATTTCGTATTTTCCGAACAGCGCTTTCGAATGTCCAGAAACATTCGAGCGCAAAGGAGCTTCTCGTGCGATTTCTTTCAGACGGAACAAGTTGTACGATCGAAATACGTGACGACGGGCGAGGATTTTCCGTGCCGAAACAATTCGGGACGCTGGGAAGAACCAAACACTATGGGTTACTGCTGATGGAGAGTTATGCACTCAGCATCGGCGCCAAGCTGCAGGTGCAATCGGTCGTCGATGGCGGCACGACTATCCGTGTATATTATAAACATGCATCTTCACTTTGGAAGAAACTTATGTTGGGTAAAAAAGTCTGACGAATGGACGCAAAACGCTGTTCACAAGCAATAGACTGTTAGCAGAAAATGATGGAAAACACCCCAGAAGTTCGAGTGTTGATTGTGGATGATCACGATATGGTGCGGAAAGGTATCAAGTCGTGGTTAGATGCCGAAGCAGGGATCACGGTCGTCGCGGAAGTGAACCGTGGCATGGACGCGATCGCGCGCATTCTGGAGGTGAAGCCGGATGTGGTGATACTTGATCTACATTTGCCGGATAAACACGGACTTGAGATCATTCGCGAATTACGTGCCAGCAAGAACGATACACCGATCTTAGTTATGAGCGGTTACGAGCGTCAGCGCGCAAGATCTGTGCTCGAAGCAGGTGCGAATGGTTTTTTGAATAAGCTCGAGAAACGCGAGCGCTTCATTGACGCTGTGCATTGGGCCGCAGCTCGCGAACCCGGCACGTGGCTCAGCCCAACGACTGCCTCAGAACTGATGCAAAGCGATTCGGCAATTCGAAATGCTGAGCTTACAAAAACAGAACTAAAAGTGCTCTCGTTAATCGAACACACGAACACCGAGATCGCTGAAAAACTCTTCCTCTCCGAATCGACCGTCAAGAATCACGTGACGAGCCTCTATAGCAAGCTCAACGTGAGTAATAGATTTGCTGCAGTTGCTTGGGCCAAAAAACACGGCGTGATCGAAACGGCCTCCTAGCTGCAAATAGCCGCTAAACCGATACTCTAATAATTTCACCCTTGTACCAGCAAGTGGCATACAAACGCGTTTACATATAAAGTGCATAATTATGCAACTTTGTGCATAAATCAATTGTAGTATCAATCCAACAATTCTACGAGTGAAAAATATGGCGTCAGTGAGCGTGTCGGTACTTGGTGCATCGGGATATTCAGGAGCGGAGCTTCTGGGGATTCTGTTGCGTCATCCG
>JBDTCS010000060.1:0-6657 GCA_039923455.1 Kapaibacterium sp. (SeqCode)
CTACGAAGCTCCCGGTGCGACCGTGTTGCACTTCGCACACAAAGAACTGGAGCGGCTGACGCTTGACAAGTGGACCTTCCATTATTTCGGCAAGCTCTCGCAGGATTATGCAGAGATAATCTACAACGGCCTTTGGTTCTCGCCGTTACGCGAAGCACTCGATGCATTCATTGATCAAGCGCAGAAGGTTGTGACGGGTGTAGTCGTACTGAAGTTATACAAAGGCAACGTGACTGTGCTCTCGCGTTGGTCGCCGAACTCGCTCTATGACAAAGCACTCGCTTCCTACACATCCGAGGATACGTTCGATCATGCTGCAGGCGAAGGATTCTCGAAGATATTCTCACTGCCACTTCGTACGCTTGCGCGAGTGCGTCAGTCGGAGCCATCGGAAATAGTAGAGTGAGCGAGCAACCGGAAAAGCAAGAATTGATTCGTGAGCGGTTCACCAAACCGCTCACCGAGATTGCGCACCGATTCTCCTCTTCGATCGCGCTTGACAAAAAACTCTATCGTGAAGATATAGCGGGCAGCATCGCACATGTAACTATGCTTGCGTCCGTGGGTGTGCTTTCGAATTCGGAGTCCGACGTGATCGCATCCGGACTTCGCGAAATTGAAGAGGAGATAGCGAACGGCGCTTTTGTTTTGGACGATCACCTCGAAGATATTCATCTTGCAATCGAACAGCGCTTGACGGAGAAAATCGGTGCGCTCGGCGGCAAACTCCATACCGGTCGAAGTCGGAATGACCAAGTCGCACTCGATGAGCGCATCTATTTAAAGCGAGCAATCGCGAATCTACTTAATATATTGCGTGAGTTGCAATCTGCTCTCGTGACGAAAGCGGAAGAGAATCTTGGCACCGTGATGCCGGGCTACACGCACATGCAGCGGGCTCAGCCGGTGCTTCTCTCGCATCACTTGCTTGCATACGTTGAAATGCTGGAGCGTGATCATTCGCGATTGAGCGATGCCGCGAAGCGTCTGAATTTTTCGCCACTTGGATCAGCGGCTTTTGCCGGCACCCCATATCCACTCGATCGCGCGGAGGTTGCGAATGCGCTTGGATTTGATGGCGCGCTTAGGAACAGCATCGATGGAGTGAGTGATCGCGACTATCTTATCGAAGTTGCGTCTGCTTGTTCGATTGCGATGATGCATCTTAGTAGATTCGCCGAAGAGCTTGTAATCTGGTCCACGAAAGAATTCGGCTTTGTGCAAATGTCTGACGCAGTGACGACGGGCAGCAGCATAATGCCCCAAAAGAAAAATCCTGATATGGCAGAACTGGTACGTGGCAAAACCGGTCGCGTGTATGGTGCGCTATTTAATTTGCTAACAATTATGAAATCCTTGCCGCTCGCATACAATCGTGACATGCAAGAGGATAAGCAGCCGATGTTCGATGCAATCGAAACCACTGCCGACTGTTTGCAGATGATGCGAGTGCTTGTCGAAGAGAGTACCTTCAGCAAAGAGCGAATGCAAGAGGCGTTGCGCGATGGGCACCTCACAGCAACCGATCTCGCAGATTATCTTGTACTCAAAGGTGCGACCTTCCGCGAAGCCCATGGTGTCACCGGCAGATTGGTTGGCTATTGTGACTCTGCCGATAAACAACTATGGGAAATCGATCTCGCAGTGCTGAAGGAGTTCTCATCGCTAATTGATCCTGACATCTATGACGCACTCGATCCAATAAAGAGCGTCGACCGAAAACAATCTTCCGGCAGTACCGCCACGAACGAAGTGAGATCTCAAATTGATCGCTGGAAGCTCTCGCTACAGTTATAGAATCGAATTCACGACGAGCAACCGGAGCTACTCGCTCTCCCGCTACTTGCGCTCTCGCTATTTGCGCTCCGGCTACTCGTGCTCCTCGAGATCACGGACGATCACTCCAAGCAGACCCGCAAGTGCGACTGCTTGGCTTGCATCGACGATCGCACCACGCAAGTCGATCACGTCCACTCGTAAGCCATCAATCGTGGAACCACGCAGATCGGCCTCTTTCAAATTAGCGCCGTGCAGATCCGCGTTCGTCAGATCGCAATCCCGAAAGATAACGCCGGAGAGGTTAGAGCGATCAAACGAGGCATTGCGCAAACTGGTATGCTCAAAGCGCGCTGCATGCAGGACGGCACGGTGAAACATCGCATGATCGAGGTTCGCGTCTTCTACTCGGAGGTTCTCGGCACGCAAATCAAGAAATATACAACCGGCGAGTCTTGAATTTGAGATCACGATGCGGTTCAGGTGTGCCTTCTCAAATTCCGAACCTTGCAAGTCGCAAGCATCCATCACGACATCAACGAGCTCCATCCTTTTCAGCTTCCCGGAATGCACTATGACGCTCTCTAAGCGGGACCGCTCGAAGATGACGCGATCAACCACGGTGCCGCTCCAATCGCATTCAGAGAGGAGCGCCTCCTCTAAGAGGTCTTCATCCGAGAGTCGTGGCACATCCACAGAGCTCAATGCTCGAAGCGAATCCTTCGAGGTGACCTGCGGTGCATCGATCGACTTAACTGATTTCTTTGCTTGCTTTGCCATATTTTATGATCCTCAAATTTCGTCCGATCGGGATACGGCGAAATTTTCCGCCCTTCACGATGCGTTGCAAAAGTACAACCTAGGCCGTAACCCAAGCCACTTTCAGGCCTGGAGGCGATTACAAAAGGATAGGTGTGTATTTTTACCCAAAGATTCCTTGCCTCCGAGGTCAACCTATGAAACGTAACTTGGTTTAGAATCCTTAGCTATTGAGGAATTTCGGCCGATGGAAATGGCCGCAAGAGGGTTACGTTGTGTTGTTAGTACGAGCCGATGCCGTTCTCGTTCAGGGCGCCAAGTATATCTCGGTAATTCTTCCACTCCACTCAAAAGTATTGTTCGATATGCCGTTACAGGTTCGTGCGTATTTATTGTTCTTGATTGGTGTATGTGTGCAGTGCGGAATTGCGAGCAACTCGCAGGCCCAAATGATAAACCCTTACGCTCGCATCAGCGATCCGAGGGCTATTACGCATCTTGATGGAGATGATGCGGAGCCGTTGCACTATCGGTGCGCTATCGGATATCCGGATGGTAGAGATTCGAGCGATATGTCGTATATCGTGGCTTTCTCCAACTCCACCGGAATTCTGACGCATATCTGGATGCAGCTTCAGGATCAACCCGACTCTGCCGCGACGCTAAAACTTTGGATCGACGATACACTCGTTCTATCCTCGCATTTCTATAGTTTTTTTCGAAAGGTACATGGGATCTTACGTCCACCTCTCGACTCAGAGGCATCCGGTGCCGAGGTATGTGATGTGCAAATCCCGTTTAGACATAGCTTCCGAATTACATTCAACGCCGATTGGACAAAGGTCTGTTGCCTCTTTATCGCAGCCGGTTGGAGAACTGTGCTTGATTCCAATAAGATCGAATCGTTTCGTTTGAATCCAAGCCCGACCTACATGGCCCAGCAAACCGCAGCGGAAAAAGCCATTGAACGCAAAGAGAGTCCGTGGGCAAACGAAAAATCTTTTCGGGAGCAACAAGCGAAACAGCTGTCCGTCGGTGACACACTGTTTCTTGCATCAGTCGATGGGCCGGGACTCTTGCATACGATACACATTGTTCCGAGTACCTTCGATTTTACGACGCTGCAGCACGTATATATGCAGATCTTCTTCGACAATTCTCCCTACCCAAGCGTCGACGTTCCCATCGGCGATTTCTTCGGAGTCGCTGCGAGTATGCATAACGTAAAAGCATTTGAGTTGCGAGCCGATAGTGCCAACGGCTTCTTGTCCTATTTTCCGATGCCGTTTTACGTGCATGCGCGAGCTCAGATCGTTAACAAATACAACACACCGATCACGATATCTGCCGAATTACAGTACACAAAGGAGTCCGTCGATCGAAAAACGCAGGGATACTTTCAAGCGCAATTTCAGGATGATAACATCACAAGATTTTTGATCCTACACCCTGTTGCAAAGGTGCTGGGCCGTGGAAGATACATCGGAATGCATTTGGCGCTGCCGTATGATATAAGTCCGTACTACTTGGAAGGCGATCCGATATTCTCCATCGACTCGAATAATGATGAATCGTTTCGTTATACCGGCGGTGAGGATTATTTTGATGGTGGATGGTTCTTTAGTGATGGAGCATACTCATTGCCTTTTGCAGGCTGTACTGCGATCTGGACAAGTGATTACCGGTTTCACTATGCCGATGCAGTCGATTTCAAAAAATCCTTTAACTTTAATTTTGAGCACGGTACCAAAAATGATTTTAAGGCTTGGTATCGGACTGTTGCCTTTTTGTATGTGCACTGGACTCCGTTCTGGGTCGATCGCGATACCGTAAAATCCGGAGAGAGCTGGGCAATCGCAGGCTCAGGCTACCAAGCTGGCGAGCACATCATTGGGTTGATGGATACTGCTAAATGTTTCGAGACGGATGCGAACGCGCAAGGTGCTTTTGCCATCAGTGCTACCATTCCGGCATCCTGGAATGCGGGGTTACACTACTTGTCGGTGAATGGAGAAACTCGCCCACAAGGCATACAAGTTGTCGCACAGCCTACAATCTTTTTTGTTCGTGATACGCTTCCCCATGTCATTCACTGGGGCGACACTGTGCAGATCTATGGTGCTGGCTTCACTCCGGGCAAACATCTCTCGTTTCGGGTTGATACTGCCGCAGCAACGTTGGTCTCGCCGGTCACGGTCGATGATCATTACAGGTTTAGCGCGGTGATCCGTGTTCCATGGTTACCCGACGGCAGTTATCCGATTACAGCATTTGATGATGGAGGAGAAAATGCTGTGACCGATTCGAACCTGCACATCACTCGAACGATCAACTATGAGATCGAGAATATGTGGCCGCCGCTCATCGATGAGGCATTCTCTCGGCCGGATTACATGGGCTATTTTTATAATCCATTCAGCGAGCACTATTATGTTTTGTTTCAGCCGGATAAGGCGGGGCCTCAAATCGAGTTACCATTCCAGGTGCCTGTGGCTGATACATTCCAGATCAATTTTTTTGGAGGAACGAGCCCACGATTTGGAGACTATCAGATCACTATCGATGACAAAAAGTCGGGTATTTTTTCCGGCTATGCAGACCGAGATCCCAACGACCCAATCCGCTCACTTGCGTTTGATCTTGGGATTCACTATTTGGATAAAGGACAACATACGATCACTTTTACGTGTGTTGGAAATCAGCCGAAAGCCATTGAGCACCTACTTGGTGCCGATAATATTGTGCTCACGCCGACAACGAAGTTTCATGCTTTACCGCCGACCTCTGCGGTTGCGCCTTCGCCTGTTCTGGCCTCGCTCGAAAGCATAGTAAGCGTGTATCCGAATCCCGTTGCTACGGGTGATCAATTGCACATTCGGCTTGCGCTTGGGAATGTGATTCTCGACCCATCAGCACGCGTTCGCGTTGTGATTTATGATCTGCTCGGTCGAGAAGTTTCCTCCGCGTTCGATATTAATGTTGGCTCGAAAAATTATATTCTGAACGCACCGATGATGGGCTTACCAAATGGAAATTATTTCTGCACAATCCGGAGTGTAAATGGTTTGAAGATTGAGTCGCTCGTGCGAGCGGTTCAACTTGTGCGATGAGGCTGATATGAATTGCAAGCAATAGCCTCTACGGGCTATCAGTGACCGATGACAATAATTTTTTCGAGGAGAGATGTTCCCGAGTTTCCAAGCGCTCTCGCACGCAAATAGTACGAGCCAGCAGTAAGTGTGGGCAAAGGAGCGATCAGAATAGGCGTTTGAGATCCAATGCTTCCGGAGTAGAGCGTTCCAATATCCTTCCCGACCACATCATAAAGGTGAATGTCGAGATCGAACGGCAGGCGAAATTGGCCGCCGAATTGTAGTGACATTCTGGCCTGCGTCCCATTGATCGGATTAGGAAAAACCGTTAAGTTCGCATGTGCGAGTGGCCCAAGTGGATCCTGAGGAACATGATAATACTGGGACATAGGTGTCAGAATCAGATTATCGGGAGCAATCGAATACTCTACACAGTCGGGATCGCGGCCGCGGTTTACAAATCGAATATGGTGCGGACCTTTGGAAATGAAATGTTGACCCCCATCGAATATATCCGACCGATACTGTAAGCTAAAATCGGCCCTCATAAATCCATCGAAGACGCCAAGGCTAATACTGTCGAGATACACCTCATACTTTGCATAGCGTAACCCTTTTGTCAAAAACAACTTCATGTTAAACGTATCACTGAGTGGCACGTTGATCAAAAACGAAATTGTGGTCGATGGGCTTCCGAAGCAGAATAGAACCGTCTGATTACTCCATACGATTGGAGCCCACCATCCGGTATACATCCATGACACATGGCAATCACTCGAAGCGGTGACCGGAATATCCTCAAACTCATAGTTGAGGTTTGGAGCAACGGCGATCGAACTATCGGTAGCGGCGGTGGTCCCCATCTCTCCAGTCGCACGGACGTGATAAAGATTTTCCGGTACGAACGGAATTTTGATCATCGCAAAAAATGTGGTGGTGGAATCGGCAAATACTGGTGCGGTTAGGTCACACTGTGCCGTGTCGAGGAAGAAATGAATTCTCTCACCTGGTTTGAATCCGACACCGGATA
>JBDTCS010000061.1:0-7060 GCA_039923455.1 Kapaibacterium sp. (SeqCode)
GTTCGCCTACTCAACCGCGAACACTGCGCAGTTCGAAGATTTTATGTCGCGCAGACTTGGTGTGGATCTTACCGAATTTATGGATCAATGGATCTATGGTGCACTGCATCCGGTCTATGAGATGCAATGGGGCACAAAGAACGGAAAGTCGCTTCGCATCAGTGTGAATCAAACGCAGACCGTGCGTGATCACTTCACGATGCCATTGAGCTTTGTCGCGTTCCATGCCGGCATTGCCGATACCATTCGTTTTCTCAACAATCAGCGCTCGCAGATCTTTTACCACGATTTCGTCTACAACATCGACTCCGTGCATTTCGATAGCTTGCCTGTCGTGATCTCGAAGCACAGCTTCACATATAATGCTGCGCTCGATGTGCATACAGCTGTTTCGCAAGCCACCGGCACAGAACTGCTCGTGACGCAGAATGCTTTGAGTTTCGATTGTCAGTTCACAGAGCTCTCAGCTCCGGCAACACTTCGTCTGTTTAACACGCTGGGGCAGCAAGTGCAATCGGTTGCGCTCGGAGCAACTTCGCGAGCCTATAGTTTGCGGGTCAACAATTTACCTTCGGGTGAATACTTCGTAAGGCTCGAAAGCGCGACAGGAGTTGCAACACGATCGGTTGCACTGATCCGGTAATCACTCTCACCTCATCAAGCCGGACGGCTTAAGGTTTTGGCAAGCGCACGAATCGCTGGTACATCAAAGACTATTCCTACCGATTCAGGATGCCCAAGTGCCCAGACAATCGCATCCGCGAGATTATTACGTGTTACATTTTGTGCGAGCTTTGCAACTCGGCCGAAATTTCCTGGAATGAGCGTCGAGATCGAGAGCACAGGATTCATAATTATCGGCCACATTTGTCCTGGCCCGAGTATGTACGACGGTCGAAGGATGGTCCAATCGACGTTAGCATTTTGTACAACTTGCTCGGCTAGTTTTTTGGTTTGCACATACGCACTTTCGCCGATGTGTCCAGCGCTCAGCAAGATCAACCGACTCACTTTCGTGGCACGCATAGCTGCAATTCCGGCTGAGGTCGCCGCGAGATCTACATCGGCGTAAGTGAGATTACTCTTCTTCATTTCCGCACGACGCGTTCCGACAAGATTAACAAGCGCATCGCACCCTTCGAGCGCACGGATAATATCTTCTGCGTTAGTTGCTTCGCCTATGATCGCATGGCAAGCGCTCGACTGCGGGAGTTTCCCTTCAGAGTTTTTGCGAACAAGCGCATTAATTTCGAAGCCAGCAGAAAGCAGAGCCGGGATCACGCCCCGACCGACGAAGCCGGTCCCTCCGAGGACACATATATTTTGCATCATAATCTCTCAGCAAACGAAGAAGACGCATCAGAGTTCAAAAGTGTAACGCGATACCTGCGCGAACCGAGCGCGGAGTACCTGCGGTGAAATGCAATTGATCGACACTTGTAGGTTCGAGTAGACCAGCAACCTTAATTCGGCTGTTCGTCTCGAATTGCGCTTCATTCCAACTAACGTCGAGAAGGTTCTCAATGTTCACATAGAGTTCGTAGGTCGCAAACCGGTACGAGGCGGAGAGATCAAAGACGGAGTAACCAAGTGCAACTACCGAATTATCTTGGTTGGCCGGTCGGTCGCCTACATGTCTGAGACGAAGGGCGCTCGAAAATGCATCAAAGTGCGCTACTGCATTTGCGGTGAGCGTAATCGTCGGAGCGAGTGCGATGAAATTATTACCTTCCGCTAAATCGACAAATCTGCCGTGTGAAAATGTTGCATCGCCGCCGATCGTAAGCCACTCAAACGGATTGAGTCTGACTTCAACGTCTACACCTTCTCGCTTTGTGCGTCCCTGTGGACTGTAGTCGCCCTCATCACCGCTATACACAAGTTCGCTTTCAAGATCAAGCCTCCACAGTGCGATCGAACCGCTGATAAAATTATTGACGTGACCGTACCGGAATCCAAATTCTGCGCCGAAGGCGCGAGGTATCGTGCTATCTTTTGCGCTTTGGACAATCACTCGAGCATCATTCGAATGAAATCCGAATCCCGAGTTCGCAAAGAGCGTAACATCCGGACCGACTGGCACGATCACTGTGGCTTTCGGCGAAACCAAGAATTGCTGCTTGATACCGTTTGGTTGTGCCTTAGGGTCGAGTCTGTTCGCGACATCGATATTGAGATAGTCCGCTCGAACACCAAGTAAAAATTCTGCCCAAGGTAGAATAATATCTTGCTGCGCATAGGGTCCGATCTGACGCTCGGCGATTAGAGCGTCGATCTTTGTGTCAAGCCTGACACGAGCGGTATCATGAAAAAGTTGTGCCTGAATATTATCATTGCGGAGTGTTGCACCAAAAGTGGTGCGCATCGCAGCACTACCAAGCTCCCACGAAAGTTTGCGTTCGGCACGCAGTGCGAATAGAGATCGATTGTCGGTTTGCTCGCGCTCATCTCCATGCACGGAGTCCTGCGCAAAGAACGTGAAGTCGCTGTACAATCGAAAATGATAATCAGTAAATGAGGCAGTCAAACTAAATGGGGAATTGCCTCCACTTGTATAACTCAAGATTCCGGTCGTGCGAGAAGTTGCACCTCCTTCGGTTGGATCAAGCGAACCGAATCGAGAGATCTGGCCATTTGTAACTGCGCTTTGAGGAATCTGACCATTCGCATCCCACCCGGAGCTAAAGGACATTATGCTCGCGGTGAGTTTGCCATCTTCGCCGATCGCGGAAGTGGCTTTGCCGAACATGTTGACTCTTAGGAAATTTTGTGGGCTATCAAAATAGCCGCGCGATGAAAATACTTCTGCAGCGAAGTACGAGTTCACAGAACCGCCAAGCGCCGGACCTTTCAAGAGACCCTCAGCGCGATACGTAGAGAATGCACCCCCTTCAAACTTGAGTGTATTCTCCTTCAATGAATCAAGCGTGTTAAACGCAACAACACCAGCAGTTGCAAGATCACCGTAACGAGCCATGTACGGACCCTTCACGACATCAAGACTTTGAATAACTTCCGGAATAATAAAATGCAAATCCGCATAACCTTGTCCGTGACCATGAGAGATCATGTTCACAGGCGCATCGTCGACGGAAATATTTACATCGGTGCCGTGATCGCAATCAAAACCACGCAGAAAAATCTGTTCTGCCTTTCCACCACCTGCATGTTGTGCGATGATCAATCCCGGAACAAGGCGTAACATGTCTTGCGCGGAATTTCTTGGTCGCAATGCAAAATCTGCGGCACGAAATTGTTTGTCACCAACTGCCGAGATCGGTCGCTCGGCTTCGATAACAACCGGTTGGTCGTTCTTATAGACGCGGAGACTATCTTTGGATGTCGTCGGGTTCTGTGCTCGCGAATTCATCGACAATATTCCGATGATCGAGAAGCAGAGAACAAAACGAATAATGTTGTGGGGCATTCGTCAGTCTTTACAGTAAATATCACACCCCAATAATACATGATTTAGCACTGAACGGATTGCACGATTATCCTCACAATTAGGCTACAAAGGCCAATACAATAAAAAAAGAGGGGATGAGGCTTTCGCCCCACCCCCCTCAGTACTAGAATTCCAGTTGGAATTCGACGTTAATTATTTCGAGACAGTGATCTTCTGGCTCTGCACTCTTGCGCCATTAAGATAGAGCACTGCGAAGTAGCTACCGTTAGCAGTCGCCGTTGAAGGTGCCCACTGTACGGAATAGTTACCTGGCTCTTGTCTTGCATTCATGAGCGTCGAGACCTCACGGCCATTGACGTCATAGATCTTGACTGTTGCGTTACCAGATACCGCTGAGTGGAAGCTCATGGTCGTTACCTGATTGGTCGGGTTCGGATAGCTTTGGCCGATGAAGAATCCGGCTGGTGCTCCGACACCGATCGATGTTGGCTGATGACCACCAACACTCGCTGTGTTAGTTGCGAATGGAACAGCGACGGTTGGGTCTGTCTGCAATCCGATCGAACCACGATGTGGCTCAGCAACGAATGGGAAGCTCGTCTGGAACTTCACATCATTGTGTGTGATACCTGCAGACCAGGTTACCTTGTCGAGCAACTGCTTCGTCACGACACCGGAAGCCTGACCGGAATAATCATCAGTCCAGAGACCGATTGCGTTCAAGACGAGACCACCAACGGCCTGCATTTCGATTGTTGTGACATCATCCTCGAGACGACGACCATTCGGGAATCCATCCATATTCGGGATATTCTCAATGTTCGTATTCTTATTGAATCTCGAATCGAGCAAGCCAAGCACTGCTGCTTTGATCAAGCCCTCAGAGCTGAAGTCAGGACTATTGCGTAATGTTGCTGGTACCGCCATGTTGAGGCGAAGCATATCACCGAGTGTTGGCAAGAAGTTATTGATGAACGGCTTACCTGGGGTAAGTGGGTTCATTGGATCCTTGCCTGTTGCGAGCTGGTACGGCACCGCGTTCGGTACACCAGTGTAGAATATCGGAAGAAGATCGACCGAGCGAGGATGCTTTGTCTGCAACAAAACACTTCCAAAGTGACCGGCTGCAAAACCGCCTACTGTGTCGAGCGCTGTTCCTGATGTGAGTGGATTGCCGAGCAAACCTGCAAGGCCATCTTTACCATAGCGGAAATCAAATCCACCCAATGATGGGAAGAGGTACTTCAGCGATGCGGAGTCGGTCTTTAGCTTTGTAAGACCTGGAATTGCGAAGCCATAGGGGCTGTAATTCTTGCCACCTGTGTAAAGCTCAAGCTCAGGATTACCAAAGTATCCCTGAAACGCATTGACTTCTACAGCAGCGTTGTACGGAGATGTCGCATTCCATCTATCCTTCATTCCGATCGGAATGATAGCTTCGTTCGTGAGCGGCATTCCAAGACGCGAAACCTGTATCCACGTATCGTTAAACGTAGGCGCGTTACCGTTAGAATACAACGTCGTGATTTCCGGACGCGAAGCAGAAGCCCATACACCGATGACGAAATTGCCATCAAGAATATTTGCTGCCATTGAAACGTCTTTGCCGTCTTTCTGCAAAGTCGAGATCGGAATCTTCATCGCAATCGTGTGGCAGTTAAAGCCGGCGAGTCCGTCGCGAGCTACGCTGTCAAAGCCACCGAGATCGAAGATACCAGCAAGGTCAACGAAGAACGGATCGTCGATCGGTCCTGCGAAAACAGTCTCGCCGCCCGTGCCTGTTGCTGGCTTGATTGCCGATGTCATCAAGTCGCCATACTTAGCCGGGGCCGGTTGAAGACCATAACCACTCTCGATAGAGCGCGGTCCGATGTTTGCCGGAGGTACAACGCCATTCGTGATGATGGTTACGAATGCCCCACCATGCACACTCTTTTGCAAAGTGTAAGTCGTCTTCAGATTTTGCTTTCCGAGACGAATGTTAAAGAACGTTGTCGGATCTTCGTTCACCTTGGTAAAGGTGAAGCGGTAGGTGATATCATCACCGACTGTCGACGCACTGTTCTTGATGTGAATTTCATAACGAATGTTCTCACCGAAGCTCGAGTAATTCGGGCCACCCTCGGGAAGTTCAAACGGAATGTAATTTGCAATGATCGTGATCGTGTTGGAGCCGTCCGGTGAGCGGAAAGCATACAGATCCGTATTATCCGCAAGCGGATCATTACTGATCAGAGGAGCTTCACGATGGCTCGAAGCAAGGAGCTGAACGGGAACGATGCAAATAGCAAGAAGTGCTATCATCATCAGTTTCCGTAACATAATAACATGTCGCATAGTAAAAAGAAAATAGTGAATACAGTATAAGGAATAACTCATCCGAATTGGGGCGCACAGTCTCTTATTGGCTCAGGCCTTTAAGATGCGACTCGATTCTCATGCTATACATGCCGTGGGAGTGAACTGGATTGCAATAATTCGGAATAAATTACTTTTTAGCGGCACTGCTTGCACACACGCAACGTACTCAGTGAGGGGCAAAAAAAACGGGGCATCGCTAGTTAAGCGATGCCCCGTTTGGATATTAAATTGTTCTATTGGCTTTAATGCGTCACCATCTCGTCGGATAGAGCAGTTGTCAGGAGCAACAGCGCACCTCCAACCGAATAGCTGTGATCATGCACCGTGGCATCCGGAGTCACAATGTAATCACCTGTATTAAGGGAAAGCTCGCCAAATTGTAGATCGCCCTGAATTACAAAACATTGCTCCTCCCCCACGTGTCTGTGTGTAGGGTAGATTGCTCCCGGAATCAGTTTGGCAAGCACAGTATAGCGAGCATTTTTCACATCATGGAATAGCAACTTCAACGTGATACCGGGTGCGCCACTCTCCAGCCACTCACCTTCGTTCGCGCGAGTAAGCAACTTTGCAGGATCCATGTATGGAATCTCCATCATAGGATGCTCGGCGGCGTGAGCCTGAGACTCCTTAACGGCAGCTAGGATCTGATTCTTCAACGAACGACGAGGCGCAGGCATGCTGCGTGCAACATCTTCCGCCAAGCTGGTCATCGTGTCCATGTACTCTCTCAATTCCATTGCATCCTCGCTCCCTTCTGTGAGATCCTGCTCAAAAGCTTCCTCCTCATTGGGAGGAAGATTTCCAAGCAAGTATTCCAGAGCCTGAGGCTTTTTATCCGTTCTGTCTTCGCTATCGGGGTTCTGCATCTGATCCTTCCAATTTCCTGATATCCGGTAAACCCAAGATGTTTACCGGCTACGTACGCGCTACTTACACGTACACTATTACTTAATGCACCGAACGTAATTTCCCTATAATAGCAACCTTATAATACGTATCTAAATATAGCCCGACCAATCAAACCTGCTAGAAATAAAAATTACCTATCTATAGTCCTACTCTAATTATCACGTCCCAATTTCACCAACCTAACGACGAATTTTCGTCGCGCTTTCACTGACGCACCACTAATACTACACCGAAATCATGCCGATTGGATTTGGGTGTCGCTTAAAAATTATTAATAAGTCTCTGACTTAAGAAAACGGAGCTGCGCTTTGAGCGATTGCATTCCGCTCCTGATGCGTGTTTTCACGGTTCCGAGCGGTATGGACACCTTTTCAGCGA
>JBDTCS010000062.1:0-3222 GCA_039923455.1 Kapaibacterium sp. (SeqCode)
GGCGGCACGCAAGATGAGCGAGCGAATTCGATAATTCAAACTACCGACAGTGGCTATGCTGTTGCCGGATGGACACACTCGACCGACTGGGACATCAAGAAGAATCAAGGCATCTATGATTTCTGGATTCTGAAATTAAAGCAAGATGGTTCGATTCAGTGGCAGAAAACTTTAGGTGGAAGCGGGACAGATAAGGGCTACTCGATTGTCCAAACGACCGACAAGGGATTCATCGTTGCCGGATCGACAAACTCCACCGATGGAGATGTCGTAGGGCTGCACGGCGGTGCTAATCCGCCGGCAGATGTGTGGGTCGTGAAACTCGACTCGGTCGGGAATGTACTTTGGAAGAATGTGTATGGTGGCTCCGGTGAGGATGTAGGTTATGATATTATTCAGACAAAAGATGAGGGCTACATTCTTACCGGACTAACGCATTCGAATGATGGTGATGTGGAAGTTATTCAGGGTGGCGGAACGACGGACGTTTGGGTTGTGAAACTCGACAAAGTCGGAAAAATTGTTTGGGAGAAGACTTATGGTGGCACTTGGGAAGATCGGGGTCAAACGATTTTGGAAAAACCGGATGGTGGATATATTTTTGCGGGATATACTTCATCGAACGATGGCCAAGTGAGTTTTAAGCATCGACTCAATCCAAAGAATCCTTCGGACAAGACGTATGATTTCTGGGTCGTGAGTATCAATGACACCGGCAAGATCGTTTGGGAAAAAACCTACGGCGGAAATGAGTTAGATGGTGCGTACTCGATGATCGCAACTGCCGAGGGCGGATATGCTGTGGCTGGATACGCAACTTCGAATGACGGCGACGTCACAGGTTTGCACGGCACAGGATTCTCGGACGCATGGGTGATAAAAATAAAAAGCACTGGCGAACTTGAGTGGCAAAAAGCACTCGGCGGGACGAATGATGATGCAGCCAACTCGATCATTCAAACACGGGAGGGCGGTTATCTGATGGCGGGTGTTACATATTCGACTGACGGAGATGTTGCCGGATTTCATGGAGGGACGACTGATATTTGGACTGCAAAGCTAAGCGCAACCGGTGCGCTCGAATGGCAAAAACCGATTGGTGGTAGCGCCGACGAAGGTGCGTATGCGATCATACAAACGTTCGATAGGGGATTCGTGCTCGCGGGTTCGACAGCATCGAATGATGGAGACGCAGAACTAGGCAGAGGCGGGCAAGATATTTGGATTGTAAAACTTGCTGTCGATCCGAACGCGGTTGGTTTGGCTCTTCAACCGAACCACGAGCTATTTTCTATCTACCCAAATCCGACGACGCGAATTCTAAATTTGCAGATTGATCCAATCACGTCGGGCACAGTAAGTGTCCAGCTCTTTAATGCGATGGGTCAAATAATTTCGTTACCGAAAGATAACAAAGCTTCGAGTCTTGATAAGTTGCAACAGTTTGACCTTTCAAAATTACCATCGGGACAGTACTTCGTTCGGGTATTTGATCGGATCACTTCGAGTATTAAAGGCTTTGAGCTGATCCATTAACCAAGCCAGTCGTTCTCGCCATTCCGCGATAATTAGACGGGTGTTTCGTCTGTATTTCCTACATTTCTTCCGATTCTCTGTTACAAATAGGTAACCCGTTCGTATTTTGCACACGAAACGGAAGCGATCGCCAGTTTTTTGCTCACTTCCCACAGAAACTCAACTAAAAAGATAGATGAAAAAAGCTTGGATTATTGTCATACTTGTGATTCTTATCGCCGTGATTTGGGGCGCTGGATCGTACAACAATTTTGTGACCGCGGATGCTGACGTGAAGCTTCAACTCGGCAACGTCAACACTGCGTATCAACAGAGAGCAGATCTCATTCCGAATTTGGTCGAGACTGTAAAGGGCGCGGCTGGTGCGGAGCGTCAAACGCTCACCGATGTGATTGCTGCTCGTGCATCGGCAACGCAGGTGAAGCTTACACCGGAGACTTTGAAAGATCCGGCGGCGTTTCAAAACTTTGAATCTGCGCAGAACTCGTTGGGCGGAGCGCTCTCCAGATTGCTGGTCGTTACGGAAAAATATCCTGATCTTAGAAGCCAAGGTAACTTTCCTGTTTTGATGTCACAACTTGAAGGACAAGAAAGTCGCATTCGCGTCGAGCGCAATAAGTACAACCAGGCCGTTCGTGATTACAACGTCCGCGTTGCCAGATTCCCAGGCAATTTACTCGCAGGTATCTTCGGCTTTACGAAGTATCCTGAGTTCGAAGCTGCTCAGGGAGCAGAGAATGCGCCGAAGGTAAACTTTGGCACCACTCCATCCAGCACGACGGCTCCGGCCGATGGCAGCACACAAGCACCCGCAGCAACGGCTCCAAAACCAAGCGATCAGCCGCACGGGGCGGTTCGTCCGGCACCGGTGAAGTAATGGATCAACCAAAGATGAATGTATTGACAAGAAGCCGGACCGTTTGCGTCCGGCTTGCGTCGCAAATGCGAGTGCTGACAATCGGATTCGCCGCGGTTGCCGCGATGCTACTTGTGACGAGCGCTTCGCTCGCGGCTGATTCGAATGTACCGCCGCTACCTCACTTCACGAGTCCAGTGTATGATGAGACCAATACGCTTACGGCCGCGGAAAAATCCGATCTTGAGCGCAAACTACTCGCGTTTGAAGATTCGACTTCGACGCAAATCGTGATCGCAATTCTCGCAACGACAAACGGTGAGCCAGCGAGCGATTTTGCAATTCGTTTGGCCGAAGCGAACAAGATCGGTCAGGCCAAAAAAAATAACGGCGCACTTATCTTCATCGCAAAGAACGATCACAAGGCGTTTATCGCGACGGGCTACGGTGTGGAATCGGTATTGACCGATGCGGCACTTAGCATGATTTATCAGAACGAGTTGCGACCGGCGCTTCAGCAAGGTCAATTCTATCAAGGACTGGATAAAACGCTTGCGTCGATCCAACTGCTCGTTGCCGGTGAATATCACGCGGATAAGAAAGTCGAAGCCAAACGTAATGCACCGACCGGACGTGGCACGCTCTTTTTCATCATACTCATTGTCATCGCGTTTATTGTTTTGCGAGGATTGCTTGGCACAGGAATCAGACGGACTGTCGTCGGTTCGGGTGGTGCAGGCTCAGGCTGTCTCGGCGGAATCATGCAAGGGCTGTTCTGGTCATCGATCTTTAACTCCGGTCGAGGAGGCGGTGGAATGTTCGGTGGTGGC
>JBDTCS010000063.1:0-6304 GCA_039923455.1 Kapaibacterium sp. (SeqCode)
GTCTGTGATCATGACAAACTCACCGGTTGCAGCGTCCATCCCTTGCGCAAGGGCATTGACCTTTCCTTGCAAATTTCCGATTTCCTCTCCTGTCCGAAGCACGGAGAGATTTGTCATCTTTTTTTGCCAGGCTTCGAGAATTTGTGGTGTTCGATCAGTCGATTTGTCATCGACGATCAAGATCTGAAGCTTATCCGTTGGATAGTTGAGCTTGATGAGCGAGGCGAGACAATGTTCGATATTGTTTTCCTCGTCGCGAGCACATACAAGGACGGTTACGTTGGGTTCGGCATTGCGTGTGAGTGTTGCAGTCGCGGCATGAGGAGTTCGCATCGCTCGATAGATTCCGCGAGCGAAAATGAGATACTCGATAAAATAGGCGATCGCCGCGAGAAGAAATAAAATTACGATCGGAGTCTGGTTCAAGCAAGCGCTCGGTTGTGAGCGTTCGGATCAGCAGCGTTTTGGCTTAGCGACTATCCGAACGATCGTGTATAAGTGTTTCCATATAGGCTGTTAGGTACAATCCCCTTTCAGCCTCTGTCCCATCAACCAACGTAAATCGACATCCGATGTTTCCGGCCGAATGTGTTAACCCCAATCGGATACCTGTACATGAAAATCGAGTAGTACCTCCTCGGGATCTTGGGTGTGTAATTGCATCACGATTTTATCGCCAATCTCGAGCGGCCCGGTTCCGGAAGGAGTGCCGGTAAACAAAATATCTCCGTGGCGAACGGAGAAAGTCTCTGAAATATATGGGATCAACATCTCAGGAGAGAAAATCATTTGATTTGTCACCGCGCGCTGTTTTAATTCGTCGTTAACAAAAAGTGAAAATCCGAGATCCTCGAATGCAGGCGCCGATTCGAACGGAATAAAGTGACTCACCTGAGCGGCACCATCGAATCCTTTGGCAGTCGTCCAGGGCAAGCCTTTCTGCTTCGCTTCGTTTTGGACGTCTCGCATGGTCAGATCAAGCCCTACGGCGTAGCCTGCAATGATATCTGCGGCGCTATAGGCTTTCACATTCCGGCCACCTCCACGAAGCAAGAGCACCAATTCTCCTTCAAAGTGTAGCTCGTGAGTCCTGGGTGGATACTCGATGATGTTATACGAGCCATGCCGAAAGGCATTAAAGGGCTTAACAAAGATGATAGGGTCAGTCGGTACCTCGTTTCCAAGTTCGCGTGCATGTGCAACGTAATTGCGTCCCACACAGAATACCGTTCCCAATTCGTATTCAGAGTCGTCTTGATATCCGTCAAAAATTAGCTCCATTTGTGCCTAAGGTTGAGTAGAGATCTGCTTGTCAGAAAAGTGTAGAGTCTTAAGAATCACCTACAATATAATTAATTTGAGACGATTTGGAGCCAGCACGTAAAAAATGAGCTAATTTTGGAAGAATTCTCAGTATTTACCTTTTGACTAAAATGAACCAAGAAGTAGATTTCAACTCAGATTCTGCCGGATTTCAACCCTCGGATCCTATTCTGAGCGGCGACATATTCACTGCTCAACCATCGGATCTTTCGGTGATGGATCGTATTATCGCGATCTTTAGCTCACCACGGGAGGCGCTGCAAGGGATCGAATTAGTCGAAAAAAAGTCGTCATTGTGGATGATTCCACTTCTGATCTCGATGGTCGTTGGCGCTGCATCTTTTTCGCTGCGGTACTACACCACTCCCGCAGCACAGGAGGAACATCAGCAACGCGTCGAGACATTCGAGAAGCTTTCGAATAACAAGCAAATGCCGGCTGAGCAACGTGCAAAATTCAAGACGCAAGCAGCCGAAGATGTTGCTAACGCCAGTGACGCTGCAGTTAAAGGTGCTATCGGAGGATTTTTGCTTCCAGCCGTCGTGCTCTTTTTATCCGGACTGGTCTTCTTCATCGTAGGAAGATTTATTTTTGGTGCACAAGATCTGACCTACTCAATGATTCTTGTCGCCGGTTCACTGACGATGCTACTCTCGTCGGTGGGTGATCTTCTCAACTTGCTCTTGCAATCGGTGATGAACAGCACGACAGCATCTATTTCGCCGGCAATGTTTTCTTCGGCTTCGCCGAGAAGTCCGATCTTCGTATTTCTTTTGCAGATTAATCCATTCAAGATTTGGGACTTGATTGTCTTCTCGCTCGCCTTAGCAAGTCTATCGAGAAAATCAAATATGTCTGCATACTTAACGGTCTTCATCACCTGGGGATTTCGAATTGCGATACTCACGGGTCTCACCGCTCTCGCTGCGAGCTTTACCGGATGATCACCGCTTCGGTGTAGCAGTTGGGGATGGAGCAGTTGGATTAGAAGTCTGGAATATTCCAGACCAACAAACTTAGTGTTGCATTGATCGTGTGTGCTGCGTAGCATAGCACACACGATCGCTTAATTTGGAAAGTTAATGCATAGACCAAATATGCGCTCATCATGAGTGTCATCACAGCAGCCCATCGGACTACCCAAAGCAATACCCAATTATGGGTAAGTAGTGTGATGAGAATGAGCAAATAATAACCAAGACCAAAATAAAAATTTGGTAGTCCAAGCACTTTCGAGGAAGGGTGTCGTAAAATCAATTCACAAGCGCTATCATTCACCCTGCAAATTGCGGGCATTGTTCGCGCAATGATTCCGAGCATCGGTTGCGTCCCGTAGTATCCGAATGCCATGTATACAGAGATCCATGCTCCGGAGAGGGCAAGAACTCCGATGAACAATGTGAGAGCGTTCACAACTATTATTTAGGGGTTAGCGTCGAGATACTCTTGAAGTAAAATGCGTGCAGCCTCTTCGTCTCGTAGGCTTTTTTCTTCGCGCTTGTGTTTAGCCATCCCACTTTGTGAAATATTAAAGTTCGCCATTACGGATGTAAGACGTTCATCGCGAAATTCGAGTGCGATGTTGTGCTTCTCCAATTTGATGCGAAGCTTTTCGCCGAAGACCATCACCTGCTTCGTCATAGCACTATCTTTGTTTGCGAGCGTCTTCGGGAGTCCGAGCAACACACGCTGCGCATTTTCGGCTACCGCCATCAACGCGATCGTGTTCGGAGCAAACGGATCGCTTGGAATTACACCTCGTGCTGAAGCGAGCATTCGCATCTCATCCGAGATCGCAAGACCGATTCGGACTGTTCCAAAATCGACTGCCATAATTCGATAGCGATCAGTTGCCAATGTGTGTGCTCGTTCGTAGAGTTATTCTTCGAAGCGTTCAACGTTGGTGACTCCACGAACGCGGCTGAGCTTCTCGATGAGTCGCGAAAGATGATATGTGTTTTTGACGAACACCGTAATTTTTCCATCGAACATGGCATCTCTGGAGTCAATATTCACAGAGCGGATATTCGTGTTATTGTACGTTGAGACCACATGCGTCAGATCGGAAAGCATGCCCGGTCTATCCTCACCGAACACACGAATCCCGACGAGATAATCTGCGCCTTCGTCCGTGCTTGGCCAGGCCACATCGATCAATCGCTCTTGGCGATTATCCGTTTGCATCTTCAATATATTCGGGCAACTCGTGCGATGGATCTTGACTCCATGCCCGATCGTCACGACACCAACGACATCATCACCCGGCACAGGATTGCAGCACTTGGCGTAGCTATAAAGCAGATTATCCTTCTTGCCCTGAATCAGAATTCCAGTACTGGCACGAGACTTCTCCACATACGGCACGTCATTCGTGCTGATGAGTTGTTCCTCTTTTTTATCCGAGGATCCGGGACGAACCCACTCTTTGATGCGCTTAAAATAATCTTCGAGATCTGCTTGATTATTTGCAATGGCCAGATAGAGCTTCGTCGGAATATCATAGGAAGTCGTCGCTGCAAATCGCGCGATCGTATCTTCGTTGATATGCAACTTCCCTTTCGACAAGCGCTTCTGAAACATCTCTCGGCCGAGCAATAAGCTCTTCCGTTGCTCTTCGTTTAGATATTTCTTGATCTGCTGACGAGCCTTATGCGTAACGACGAACTGCTCCCAGTCCGCGTTGGGCGATTGATTCTTCGACGTGATAATTTCGACTTGATCGCCCGAAGAAAGTTTTGCGTGGAGCGGCACGATGCGTCCATTGACCTTTGCGCCGATCGTCTTGATACCAACTTGCGTGTGAATATCGAATGCAAAGTCTACCGCTGTCGCTCCTTTCGGAAGAATGCGCAGCTCACCTTTCGGCGTGAATACGTAGATCTCATCTTGATACAGATTAAGCTTGAAGCTTTCGAGCAACGCCGAGGGAGCGTCCTCGCCGTGTTGTTCGAATACATCGCGTACCCAGCTTACCCACTCTTCGAGATCCGGATCGGGTCGCAAGATGTGCTCTTTATATTTCCAATGTGCAGCGACGCCTTTCTCGGCGATTTCATTCATTGCCTTCGTTCGAATCTGCACTTCCACCATTCGACCCTCCGGACCGATCACCGTGGTATGAAGGGACTGATAGCCGTTCTTTTTCGGAACAGAAATATAATTCTTAAACCGTTCGGGTACCGGAGTGTAGATTGAAGAAACCAATCCGAAAACAGCAAAGCATTCGTTATCGTTAAGTGTGTCGAGGATGATACGCACCGCGAAAAGATCATAGACTTCGTCGAGCGTCTTACCCATTCGCATCATCTTGTTGTAGATGGAGAAGATATGCTTGGGTCTTCCGACGATCTCGTATTTCAATCCCTCTTTCTTGAGCGCGTCGGCTATCGGGGTAACGAACTGGCCGATATACGTCTCACGCTCTATACGTTTTTCGGAGAGCGACTTCTTGATCTCGTTGTAGGCCTCACGATTGAGCGCTTTGAATGCGAGGTCTTCCATCTCCCACTTTATACGGCCGAGCCCGAACCGATGTGCGAACGGTGCATAAATATCGAGCGTCTCTTTTGCCATGCGAAGTTGTCGCTCTGGAGAGAGATACTCGAGCGTGCGCATGTTGTGAAGTCGATCAGCAAACTTCACAAGCATCACGCGAACATCATTGACCATTGAGAGCAACAGCTTTCGGTAGCTCTCGGCGCGTGTGATCTCCCGCGACTTAAAGATATCGGTGATCTTTGTTGCTCCATCGACGATCTCCGCGATCTCCGGCCCGAATTCTTCCTTGATCTCGTTCAGATCATACGCCGTATCTTCGACAACATCATGCAACAACGCGGCAACAACCGAAATATCATCTAGTGGTACTTCCTGTGCGACGATCATCGAAACTTCGAACGGATGGACGAAGTATGGCTCGCCGGAAGCACGGCGGTCGTTGCGATGCGCATCGTAACAAAGGCGAAACGCCTTCATTACGAGTTCTTCATCGAGCGACCGCAAGTTTTTTCTGCATGCGGCGAGCAACTCATTTAGCTTGTCAGCATAGAACTCGTCGCCGGTAACGGGATCGGCGGATCGAGCTCGATTGGTTCGAAATTTCGGGGAATGGGCTGTTTTCTTGCCGGATTTCGGCGCAACTGAAGCTACCCCGCCCTCCTTTTCAAGAGGCGGAATTGCAGCCAACGGGGTATCGCTCGGATTTAAGCCTGAATGCATTTGAAATTAGTGCCATAAGCCTCGGTAGCCTCTCCTATAAATAGATTCTACACGAAGTTAATAGCGGTATTGCTGTCAAAACTCCACATATTAAACAACGCGGAGGCAGAACGACAAGGTTTCCCCACCTTCGCAGCTACACCGGCTCAGCGGAATCGATTACTTATATCGCTCGACTCCGAACCAGCCAAAGTAGAGTGTCACACCGAGACTTAAGTGGGTCATCGTGATCTGATCAGGATCCGCTTTGAATACAAATGCTGCCTTCTGCGTCTCACCCTGGAAAGCGCCAAGTGCGGATATTTCTGCGTAAGGGGTCAGAATAAAACTGTTGCCCAACTCGATATCATAGCGGATTCCAAACAGCAACGAGATCGCACCACGTTTGAATGTCGCATCCAGTGACTCGACGGTCGGAGAAAGAGTCTGAGCCGTGTCAATCACGCGCTGAAAAAGTTGCGTACTGTGGATACTCAGATACGTGTACCCGAGCCCTGCATAAAACTTGAACGCGTATCTTGGGGTGATGACAAATCGCAGATCAAAAGAAGCATCGCTGATAGCGAGTGTTTCGTGGGTAGGCACTCGATTGCCGGAATCAAGATGCGCCGGACGTGGTCCCGTTGGCGAATTCTCACCGTTGTTATAGAGTCTACTCTGCACAAGGTCGTCATCCACCTTTAGCGAGGTTAGCGATATCTGAAAATCGAGCACCCGGGTGATCTGTGTCCCTATATGAAAATCTGTCGCGAGTACCGAGGTC
>JBDTCS010000064.1:0-24373 GCA_039923455.1 Kapaibacterium sp. (SeqCode)
CCGTGAGAGAGCCACAATGCCAAAGCGTTGTGGCTCTTTCCGCATTAATGCCTCAAAACTATTTATCCCTTCGCCATCTCATCATAGAATAATGCAACGGTTTTAATGCCGCGATGGAAATTAGGGAGATTTAGTTTTTCGTTGGGCGAGTGCGCATTTTGGTCAGGCATTGTGAATCCCATCAGCACTGTTGGTGCGTTCAGGATATTTAGAAAAGAGACTACGATCGGGATAGAGCCGCCTTCGCGAGTGAGGAAGGGCTCTTTCCCGTAAACCTGAAAGAGCGCTTTTCGGGCGGCACGTACTCCAGCCGAGTCGATCGGTGTGACCGCCGGTAGCCCGCCATGCTCACTGATAATCTTCACTGTTACTCCCGGGGGTGTGATCTTTTGTACGAAAGCAGTGAAGAGTCTTGTTACTTCTTCCGGCGTTTGATTCGGCACAAGTCGCATCGAGATCTTAGCATACGCTTTCGATGGAAGTACTGTCTTTGCGCCATCACCTTGAAAGCCGCCCCAGATGCCGTTCACGTCGAGCGTCGGACGTATCCAGAGTCGCTCCGAATTGGTGTAGCCCTCTTCGCCAACGAGTGCATTTACACCGAGGTCGGCTATTGTTTTGGATTCTGAAAAGGGAAGCCGTGCAAATTCTGCTCGCTCTTCCGAGCTTGCATCCACGACCGAATCGTATATTCCATCGATAAGAATGTGTCCGGATGCATCTTTCATTTGTGCGATCATTCCGGCGAGTGCGTTAATCGGATTCTGAACCATACCGCCGTACGAGCCGGAGTGCAGATCACGATTTGGTCCCGTGACTTCGAGCTGCACATAAAACAATCCGCGCAATCCATAACAAAGCGAGGGCATATCGTAGCCATACATCGGTGTATCCGAAACGAGTACGGTATCACACGCGAGCATCTCTTTGTGATCTTGCATGAACTTCTCAAGATTAGGCGAGCCGATTTCTTCCTCACCTTCGATCATCACTTTGACATTGACTGGAAGCTTGCCGCGAATTTTCATGTGCGCTTCGAGCGCTTTCAGATTCAGGAACACTTGCCCTTTGTCGTCAGCACTGCCTCGGGCGTAGATATTATCACCGCGAATGGTTGGCTCGAACGGAGGTGCGTCCCAAAGGTTTAACGGATCGACAGGTTGCACATCATAGTGACCATAAAATAAAACTGTTGGTGCACTCGGTCCGGCGGTAAGACTTTCGGCGTAGACTACCGGGTGACGTGCCGTCTCGAAGATCGCTGCGTTGCTCATACCGATGCGAGCGAGTTCATCACGAACAAATTCCGCACACTTGCGCATATCGCCTTCATGCTCCGGCGCTGTAGAGATAGAGGGAATTCGCAGAAATTCCTTCAGCTCTGTTTCGTAGCGTTCTTTTTGAGATTCAATAAATTCGCTGAGTCCTTCCATTTGGCTTTTCGTTTTCGCGCGTGACGTGAAGTAAATATTATGGAGTCAAAAACATATTTCCCCCAATCGCAACGAGCAGGATGGGCGCGTTGTTCTCTCTCCTCACGAATTACTTGAATATTCTTCGTATTGCGTTGATAAAGCCCGTTTCGAAACCCGAAATAACCACCTCGATAGATCTGCTCGTAGCCGAACTCCGTACGGCCGCAAAAAGCATAGCACCGAAGATCGAGCAAAAGCTACTACGCACGATGCGCACTATGGAAATGCCGATCGTGCTGGGCGGTTCGGCCCATTTTTTCTATCACGCCGATCGCACGCATCACTCGCATCATTCCGGTTCGATGGCGCTTTCAATCGTTGGTGATTGGAATGGTTGGCAGCACGGCAAAGACAAAATGGAGCGGCTGCACAAGGATGCGTCGATCTTTTATTGCAAGCGAGAATTCCCCATCGACGCTCGCTTCGCATATCGATTTCAATTCGAAGGTGAAGATTCGTTCAACGATCCGGGCAATCCATTCATAGAGCGCGAGGTCTTCGGTGCAAACACAGCCGTTCGAATGTCGGCGTATGCGTTGCCTGCCTATGCAGCGGAGCCGGCACCGGAAGTACCTCGAGGTAAGATCAGAGAGTTTACTATCACGGGTGGACCTAAGTCAGAGTTTCACGGTCGAACAGTGTCGGTGTATATCCCGGCAGAAACGACACGGCTAAGCAAACTCGCTGTGCTGTATGTGCATGATGGAATGGAGATGATCGAGATCGGCAAATTCACGACCGTGCTTGATAATTTGTTTTATGCCAAGCCACATCTCGCTCGGTGCATTGTTGTCTTCGTGCCGCCGGTCGAGCGCGAGCGTGAGTACTTAATGAATGCGAGATTCGCGCGATGGTTTGCGCACCATGTGGTGCCGACGGTCGAAGCTCGATTGAAAGTGAGCCCAAAGGCACATCAGCGCGGCACAGTTGGGGCCTCGCTTGGTGGTTTACTTTCGGCGCAACTCGGATTGCTATTTCCGAATGTGTTCGGAAAGATCAGCGCACAATCGCCTGCATTTTGGGTACAGTCAGAAAGCATCGTCAAGCATTTTGCAAAGATCCGTAAGTTGCCGCTTGATTGGTACATTCATACCGGCCGCGTGCACGATGCTCTCGAAGGTAGCTTGAGTATGCTCAACGTCTTGCAAGACAAGGGCTACACGGTTGTGTATCGCGAAACGAATGAGAGCCACAACTGGGCAAACTGGCGTGGAAAATTTTCGGAGTTAATAGAGTGGTTTGTAACGAACGAGGAGTAACGCTGCCTTAACCCAAAAACTTGTTCTGCTCTTTCTGTAACTCTTTAATCAAATACTTCATACGCGGGTTGTCGCTGCCGGAGGCGAGCGGGAAGTAGTGCGCAGAGGTTTCCATGATGTACTTCACAGGATTGCGCTTCACGTTAAACTCCAGACAACGATAGGTGTCAAGGCGATCTGCAAGCTTCAGCATGCGGGCATCTTCGCTCGAAAGCATTAGGCGCTCGATGTACTCGCGCTCGATCCATTCTTTGATGACACCTTCGGCTTTAATATCCTTCGTAAGTTTCTGCACGAGATAGCTTGTGTAGGAGCCAAAATTAAGTTCGATGATCTCGGGTGTGAGCACATGCGAATCTTCGAGCGCGTCATGCAACAATGCAGCACAAATGATCGCCGGATCGTAGAAATCAAGCTCCGTCACAAATATCTTTGCCACTCGACTCGGATGCCAAAAGTAGGGAGTCTTGTCGGGGCGTTTTTGAAATTCGTGGACGCTCTCGGCCATTTCGTAAGCATCCAAAACTTTATTAATTTGTAGCGCCGGCACACTTCGCTCACGAAGTAAACGCTCCAGCTCTTCGCGGGAGAGAAAAGTCTCGTTGTACTTATCGTTATATAGAAAGTGAGAAAATGGCACAGCTCGGGTTGTAGTTATCAGACGTTGAATCTGAAGTGCATGATGTCCCCATCTTCAACCAAATATTCCCTACCTTCGCTTCGCAAAAGCCCAGATTCTTTTACTGCGGCCTCACTTCCGAGTCGGATCAGGTCGGCATATTTCATAACTTCCGCCCGAATAAAGCCTTTTTCGAAGTCAGTATGAATAACCGCCGCCGCTTCGGGCGCTTTGGCACCCTTGCGAACAGTCCAGGCTCGAACTTCTTGCTTTCCGGCAGTAAAATAGGTCTGTAGGCCAAGTAGATCGTAGGCCTCGCGAACAACGGAATCTAGTCCGGCTTCCTTCATGCCGAGTTCATGCAAAAACTGGTCGCGTTCTTCTGCCGGAAGTTCAGCGACTTCCATCTCGATCTTGGCGCAAATAACGATCATTCTGGCGCCCTCTTTTTGTGCTATCGATCGGATCGAATCGATGTACGCATTTCCGTTGACGACTCCATTCTCATCAGTATTGGCAACGTAGAGCACGGGCTTTGCAGTCAAGAGATGCATCTCACGCATCCAAGTTTGCTCGTCCTCGTTGTTCTTCGGAAAGTATCTCGCCAGGCGGCCTTGGTGCATTTGCTCACGAAGCCGAGTATAAAAATCAAACTCCGCTTTTGCCTTCGTGTCGCCGGTCTTGGATTTGCGTTGTGCGCCGTCAAGCTTTTTCTCGAGGGTATCGAGATCTTTCAGAATCAGCTCAGCTTCGATGATTTCGATATCACGAGTCGGGTTCACCGATCCATCGACGTGGACGACGTTCTCATCATCGAAAGCACGGACGACATGCGCTACCGCATCGACATCGCGAATGTGCGATAGGAATTGATTTCCCAATCCCTCACCCGAGGCGGCACCCTTGACAAGACCCGCTATATCGACGAATTCAATCGTCGTTGGCACTTCCTTATCCGGAATGACAACGCGGGTTAGTTCTTTCAGTCGTTTATCCGGTATGGGGACGACGCCGGTGTTTGGCTCGATGGTGCAGAATGGATAATTTTCTGCGGCAGCCTGAGAACTTGCCGTAATTGCATTAAAAAGGGTCGATTTCCCCACATTTGGAAGTCCGACTATACCACAGCGAATACCCATTGGAGCGCAAAATTCTAACTAAGATTGGAAGGCCAGCCTCGGCTTGAGACAGTACCCGACCTCGTAGCAATCGGATAACCTATTTTGTTCCACAGAGATTATTGGGGGAGAACCCGGTGGTGCTTCTAAAGCGGAAAAGTCGTGCACCTTGGGAGATATCTGCGCTTAGGACTTGTGCTACAGCGACAGCGCTTAGTTTCGCGATTCCTTTTTTACCGGTTTGCTCAAAGCGACTGATATAACCCCGCTGTAATCTTTGAACGTCAGGACGATCATCTCGGACAACCCCATCCACCGAATGATGTGAATCACATTATCATACGTATCGGCAGGCTCGCCATATTTTTTTGTCAGCGCGATCTGAAGTTTGTGATACACGATCTCGGCCTCTTCTTTGCTCTTAAGGATTGGGGCAAAGTTCACTTGGCTGATTTTGCCAGCCTCGGTCGTAACACGAATATCACCTAAGTAACCGCAAAAAGGACCTCGAAACAAGAACATGTTCGCGCCATCATCGCTGCTAAAGAAGACGGTGTCGATATGCGTATCCTTCCAGTTCGAAAGATCGGACAAGCCTCCACCGGGACGCAAATTGGAAAAGGTCACCGCATCGATTCGTTTTTGATTCTCGCGAATCTTGGCCTCACTCAATTCTTGTGCGCGGACGAGTGGAGCACTTAGCACAAGCGCACTAAACAAAAGCAAAATTCCAAGGAGCGGTGATCCAACTGACCTCAATCCAAAAAGTCCAGATCCCATAATTTTTGACCAACATGTCTTCATATAGCAATGGACACCAAAGAAAGCTCGAAGTTTACAAAGAATCGTACGGGTGGGAAGAGGAAATTATTCTTTAATGGGGACCAAGAAAAATGGGCCGAGAAACTCGGCCCATTTATTGGGATCTCGCGCAAATAGGGAAATGACGCCCTACTGGTTTATCAGCATTCTAGCCCCACGAAAGAAGACTGACATCGAAATCCTATCTTACTCTTAGTTGTACACCCGATTGGTAAGCTGTGGATTTAAAAGAGAGCAAGAATAATTTGTAATCCGATGGAGTGCTTCGCTGGCTAATCTGCTTAGTGTTTGAGGGAGAAACTGCGGGCGATCGCTCGAAAATACTCGAGTTCGGAGGCCTCCAGGTCGGATTGGAGCGGGGCGATCAGCAGAACGACTGCTTCGGGGGTTAAAAAGGTAGCCACGTAGTCGAGGCTGCCGTCTTTCCGTTTGGCCAGAAATTCGTAACCGGTCAAAAACATGCTACGAGTTTGAACATTCTCTACTTGAAAATCGCCGAGCGAATTGATCGCGATGCCCAGTTTGCCAAAGGTTACTCGGGCTCCGTTTTTGAAGGATTCCCAATATGCGGAATCGAGATGCTCCAGATTATGCGGTGCCGGACGAACGGTGAGTGTCAGGTAGATTTTCTCAGTCGCTCGCGGATTCTGAAAAATGAGTGAGTAGATGCCATTCGTGTCAAGGATCTCCTGAGATTGCCAACCCGGATTTGTTTCGAGCGTAATCGGATCCAGTAATCGCGGCTCAAATCTTCGGCGTAAGCGCAGTGCACCCAATCCGGCCGTTGGTGGATACAAAAATGCTAAACGCGTTTTGCTGTAAGCCCCGACGTTAATGGGATAGAAATGTGGGTCTCGTTGTATCACGCGGCCGCTTGCACGATCGATCACATCTACAAAAAAAGCATACGGAGTTTTCGGAAATTTGAGTTGAAGCAGCGGGTCGATTGCTTCGAATGCGAGTACATGCGCCGCAGTGTTTAGTGTCGGAGTGCTGATGGTATCTTCGATGCTGCCGAACAACCCCAAATGTGGAAAGCGCACACGAACACTCGTATGGACAGAGTCCGCAACTGATATAAATGCGATCGGGACAGGAAACGGAATCGTTGAATCATGCTCGGCCGTGCCGAATGCAACAAGGGAATAGAACGTCAGCGTGGAATCAACTTTGCCGAAGTTCGCAGCATGTGCGCCACTGGCAACAAGCAGAGACACCGATATACCGATTAATAGAAAAAGTATTTTCACAGAAGTGGGTCTTGCGGATCCTCAGGCTTGTGCCTCGGTCTCGACCAATGCATTACGATACCGAAACCGCTTTGGCTCGTGCTTCACGATCTTGGTTGGGTCCTCTGGTACGTAAGCACCGTGATCATTCGTGATGTGAAAAATGTCACCGGTCTTCAGATCGAACACGCGGACATCATGCGTTGGAGGTGAATAAACATGCAGACCTACGAAGGGTGTATCGCTGGAGGTATTCGTGAGCGAGTGGATCATTCCGAGATCAAGGGTAAGTGCGTCATCTTTGCTGATGCTACATCGCTCCATCAAATGCAAGTCACCATCGGCATCTGCAAATCGAAAACTGAAATGCTCGATGTTGCCGGAGTATGCATGCACTGCCCCAACGGACGGACCGTGATCGTGCGCTTCACACCAGTCGCCTTTTTTCCAAGAGCCGATCATTATCTCGAACTGCGAAGTCTCGACCAGCGTCACGCGACCATAGGGATCACCATAAGCAACTAAAGGCTCGATTTCTGACCATGGTGGTAGATTTTCCTCCATGATCCTCATCAGATTCGCTGCGCTGAAATCTGTAGTCTGTTCGAGTGCAGCAGTGAGCGAACTTAGTGATCCGGTTGTCATAGCGTTCTGATAAATTTCAAGACTCAAAAAACGAATGTGAAGAAGGCGCTTGCCTGTGTACTACTGCCCCATACCGACCAGCTTTACATGCTTCCCTTCGTAGAGACGAGTCTGCAACTTAATTGCGATGTAGTGAAATATCACGGAGTGTACGCTTTCCGAAGTGCACATGTCGTTCAGTGGCACATGTACGGATGACTGTGCAATATCTTTCAGCTTACCGCCACCAAAACCTGTTACGCCGACAGTGTGCAATCCGTTTTCGTTTGCCCACTCGATCGCTTTGATCACGTTGGGACTGTTTCCGGAACCGGAGATTGCGATAACGACATCACCAACTTTTGCGTAGGTGCGGAGTTGCTGCTCGAAGATAGACGCATATCCCTCGTCGTTGCCGTAGGCTGTCATGAGTGCTACGTTATCTGTGAGCGAGTGTGCCTTGAGGCGCTTGGTCTGATCCATCGATTGAAGCGTGCCCTTGCAAAGATCATTGGCAAAGTGCGAAGCATTTGCTGCGCTGCCACCGTTGCCGATCACGAAAACCGTCTTATCGAGTTCGTAGGCGTCTTGCAAAACATCAAGCAGATGCTCGATCTCGGACTCGTTTAATGTTGAGAGCGTGTCGTTGAAATACTTTAAATATCCCTGAAAATCCATAATTTAGGCAGTTAATGGGAAACAATCCCGGGCACAATAAAAGAGCTAATACCGGTAAATGTTAACTTTTTTGAGGTCAAAAAAGTGCAGACCGGCAGCCGAAATCTCTCCTGGACAGAATTCCGACGGGATCGCGCAAATTTTTTTATATTGCCTCCCGGATGATGAGCACCTAAGGCCGGTTCGATTTCGTTATCTACATGTAAGATCGTGTTCGAGAACTCATCTCCATTAAATCTGATATTATCATGAAGACCATCGTTGTTTTTGTCACCACGCTTGATGGGAAGATCACCAAATGGGGCGATCCGCATGTGATGCGGTGGTCGTCAAAAGAAGATCAAGCATATTTCAAGCAAACATGGAAGGATCACAAGTTGATCATCATGGGGAGTTCGACCTTTGATTTTGATCCCCTGAAACCCAAACCAGAGAATCGTGTAGTCATTTTAACGAGAGATCCCACCAAGTACACGAAGTATGTCGTGCCAGGGCAACTGGAATTTTCGAGCGAAACTCCGGCAGCACTTTCCGATCGATTCCGCAAGGAAGGTTATGCTGAAATGCTCGTAGTCGGCGGAGCACATGTCGCAACTTCGTTTTTTCGAGAAGAACTTGTGGATGAGCTTTGGTTAACACTCGAACCAAAAATATTTGGCAAAGGGGGCAATCTTGTTGTCGAGGAAGAGCTTGACGTCACCCTCAAAATGCTGAGCTTTGAAAAAGTTAATGAACAAGGGACCGTCCTAACAAAATACGCCGTGATAAAGAGATAAAGGAATTGTAACTTCATTATATGTAAATTAAGGAATATGAAAAGTAACCTCGTGGCTACCGTCAGCGCAACCATAAATGCACCGGCATCCAAAGTGTGGGAAGCACTGACTACTCCGGAATTGATCAAGCAATACTTGTTTGGAACAGAGGCTGTCTCGGATTGGAAGGTCGGCAGCCCGCTCATCTTTCGTGGAGAGTGGGAAGGGAAGGCCTACGAAGATAAAGGGGTCATCCTGCGCTCAGAAGTAAATAAAGTGTTTAGTTATACTTATTGGAGTTCTATGTCGGGCACACCGGACATTCCGGAAAACTACTTGGAGATAGCGTATCTCTTAACAGAATCGGGCAACCAAACCACGCTGACAATAAATCAGGAAAACGTACCTTCGGAGGAATCTAAAACACATTCTGAGCAAAACTGGGGTGGAGTACTGAAGGGATTGAAAGATATCGTGGAGCAGTAATCTGCCGTGAGATATTTGTCGCTTGATCGGGAGTACGAATCGCTCCCGATCGAATCACCCTCCCGGAGTCTCGAATCCGAATACATAGTATCTTTGTTCATCAGATGTTGCGTCACTGGAATTCCTGACCGTCTCGCCGGGAATTCCTATCCTCTTACACTATCTAAGGATCACAGTATGTATTTCTCTAGAACGATCACACTTTGCGCACTATTGGTTGCTGGAATTTCTGGGTGCACCAGTAGCACGAGCACGAAGAACGCGCCCGTAGATAACACCGGCTCGACAGTAAAACCCAAGGAAGGTAGCACGTACACGATCGCGCTATACTCAACCGATTCTGCCGGGACAAAGATAGCGGGAACCGACAACGCCACTGTATACACTGTTAGTGATACCAGCAAAACCTACAATGGAAAGTCCGGAGTTTGGATACTCTCAAGCGCTGTAAACACGAATTTCATTCGCTATGAAGACAATGGTGATGTATCCTTCTATGATCCACAAGCGAAGACGGGCACAGGCATAGGCACATGGGTAACACTCCCAAACTCGACGAAGACCTCGGTTCCCTATCCGCCGACAGATACTATCATCCAAGGTGTATCGGTTCAAATCACCGGCACGATCTCGTATGTTGGATATGAATCGGTAGCGGTCCTATCACAAAGCGTACCCGCTTCTAAATTTCGCATTATGTTGCACACGGTCCAATCCAACAGCGGGGCAACTGACGAGACCGTTGATAGCTGGTATGCACCATCAATTGGATATTTTGTTAAGCAGATCGGGTCGTATGTAAGCCGGATAAGTGCAGGCGGATTCACGTACGTGACCAAAAATGGCTTCGTTCAAACCATGACGGCATTCACGCTGAAATAATTTTTGCAACCATAAAAACTAAAAGCCCTCAGGAAATTTTTTCTGAGGGCTTTTCTTTGCTCGATAACTCTGCACCTTACCAGCGATACCTGCGCTGATTAAAGATAATGCTCGCTCCGTGACTATCGAACATGAATGGCATCTCGCGAAATTCTTTGAGTGCTTCGCGAACGGATGCTTGCTTTGCCGGTGGTACGTACAGCAATAAAAATCCACCACCACCTGCTCCGGCTACTTTGCCACCGAGCGCACCTCCACGGATTGCCGATTCGTACATTGCGTCGAGCGCAGGATTCGAAATTCCCGAAGCGAGCCCGCGTTTTAGAAGCCAATTCTGGTGAAGGATCTCTCCGACAGCATCAAAATTACGCTTGTTGATCGCTGTCTCTACATCCTTGCCGAGCGCGTGAATGCGTTCGAGATTGCCGCGATTTGCCGCTGTCTTCTCGCGCTGTTCCGTAAGGATAGACGATGCCTGACGTGTAACGTTCGTAAAAAAGAGCATCAATCTGCCACCAAGATTGTGACGTTCCTTTTCGCTTAGCTCGAGTGGATGCGTTTCTACCTCGCCGTTTGCATGAAATGTGATCGCGCAGAGCCCGCCATAAGCAGCAATGTATTGATCCTGTTTCCCGATCGGTTTGTGCAACACCTCGATCTCAATCTGGCATGCTTCCTCGGCGAGCTGTTGATGCGTGACCTGTTTGCCGAGGTAGGTGTACATCGCATTAAGCAAACCAACCGTCAAACTGCTGCTACTTCCAAGTCCCGAACCTTCCGACGGAATGTCGGCAAAGGTCGAGAGCTCGAAGCCACGTTCGAGGCCGGTGATCTTCGCGGCTTCGCGGACAAGTTCGTGCTGAATCTCTTGTGCATGATCAACGATCTCTTTGCGCGCTGCGTAGTTCAGATATACTTTTTCGTCAAAGCGCTCTTTGATTAGCACATAGAGATACTTATCTATCGCGCTTGAGACGACGAAGCCATCGGAATCTTTGTAATAGGCTTCAAGGTCGGTACCTCCGCCTGCGAGACTAATGCGAAGTGGTGTTTGGCTGATTAGCATAAAAAAAATATCGGAAGCAAAAAAAATCGGATGCGTAGAGCTTTTGTGATTGTCGTTCTGTACCTCAGGGCAGCTAAACTAGCGAGTGACTATAATTTTAATCGGTGACTTTGAGCGCTTCGCGAATTTGCTCGGCGATCTGTTCCATCCGTTCATCCGATATTTCGCGGGTAATCTTTGGATCGGGGAGTTCGCCGTGGCCGTCATCTTCGTAACGCGGAATGAGATGAATGTGCGCATGCGGAACACCGATCCCGCCGGTATCGGCAATGATCCAATCGGTTGAAAAAACGCGTTGCAACGCTCGGGCTATTTTGCGTGCCTTCATAAAAATAAAACCGATCTCGCCGTTCTCCATATCCCATATCCAGCGAACATGACGCTTTGGAATCAGCTGTGTGTGCCCGGGATTCAGAGGATAGCGATCGAGAAACGCCAGAAAACTTTCGTCTTCATAGACGATGTGATGCAGATTCGTCCCCTCCACGATCTGACAAAAGACACACGGAAGCCCCGGTATTTCGGAAGCGCCCGTCGCGGAAACATCGCCTGCTCGTGGAGTTTGTCTAAAACGGGGCATGCTTGGCCTACACTAAAAGATCGTACAAAAGCTTTCTGTCTCTGCAAAGATAACACGCGGCAGATTTCTCAGAGTGCCAAGCGAATTATGGCCTGCTTGGTTTCATGCAATCGGACGAATGAACGCGAGGATGTATGGTATCCGCTCGATGAATCAAACCAACTAAATGAAAGAGGACGCGTCCGTAGGGACGCGTCCTGGTAGTATGCTTCGAACAATTCGTTTCGAGCCAAGGCTCAAACGGATCGTCTGGTCGTAGGACAAGACTTATTATTGTTTCGCAACTTTGTTATCAACCTGCGTATTCGTCGGTGTGAACTTCTGCTCTTCGACCGGCTTCACACCAGGATGTGTGAACGGATCGACGGTATAGAGCAAGCCGCCGGACTTGTAGTACACGTTCGCAGCAGCGCGCTTTTGCACACCCGCAGCGTAGAATCCTTTGGCAGGTACGTGTACATTCGCAGCGGGTGCTGTCGTCTGGGCCATCGTCGTCGAGGCCATCATACCCACTGTTCCGGCAACCAAAAGGCCAGCACCGAGCGCACGTTTAAAGAGTCTGGTATTCGTAAGCATTTGTATGTTCTCCATTGAATCGTTCAAAAATAGCCAATATCCGTTAGCGCGATATTCTTTATCTGTATTCTGAATTTCCTGTCACAATTCGCAAGAACTACGCTCAGCAGGAAATACAGCGACCGAACGTACAGAGGAATGCTTCCAATGTCGTGCCAAGATTAGGAGAAAGGGGAAAGAGGGAATCAGGAGATCAAACCGTTTGCGCCGACGACCACGAACTCTGTCTCTACATCGACCGCTTTTCCGAGTACGAACGAAGCAGTAGAAAGTGCATCCACTGTGAGGCCTGAACTTCCGATTGCCGTAGTCGAAAGCACTCGAGTTGCTGATCGACCGACGGATGGATCAATAATATGACCGAACTTCTGCGCTTGATAGACAACGTATGTCATATAGTTGCCACTCGTCGCAAGGGCTTGATTCGTGATTGTGTTTGTGTGAATAATCTTCGAAGTGTCCGTTGGGTCTGGTATACCAATTTCCCAACCACGTGAATTTGTATGTGGCGCGCCGAGCGCTATGATGTCGCCGGAAATATCGAGAAAACCATTCACGATTCCTTCCGATTTCAGAATCGCCGCCATTTTGTCGAGTGCATAACCCACTGCGATTCCGCCAAGATCGAGTTTTGTGTCCGGATGTGTGAATGAAATTTCACGCCGAGCGGTATCCATTATGATCTTTTCATATCCAACCGATTCCAGTGTTCTCTCGAGTGAACTTTGGTCCGGCAGTTGTGCAAGCGTATTCGATACCGATCGAAATCCCCAGAGTCGCATCAGTGGTTCGACGGTTATGTCAAACGCACGATCGGACATTTTTGAAAATTGGATTGCGGCTTTGATGATTTCCAGTGTATCAGAGGAAACCACCGTCGAGGCATTGGCAACGCGATCATTTATTCTCGCAATATCACTCGTACTTTGGTAAACGCTGAAGAGCGCTTCCAATCGTTTGAGTTCAGCGAAAGCACGAGTGATGATGCGATTTGCTTCGCGCTCGTGCGTCGCATAAATACCGAGCCGCGCAGTGGCACCCATTGCCAGGATCGTATGCTCGAAATATCGTTCGCCACTACGGTGTTTGATCGAACCTGCAAAAGAGTTGAGTGGAAGAAATGCGACAACGCCGAGTGCCGCACCGGCTCGTTTCAAAAACAATCTACGCGTTGTGTTGTCGTTCACTTTGCTCGCTCTCCATTTCCCGATCTACCAAACAATTCTCGCATGACTGCGACGCACTGCGCCGCGAAGGCAAGCGCCATCAGTGCACCACTAAGACTAACGAGCCAGCTAAAACCTTTGCCGAGATAACGCGTTGCCCACAATCCGGCGAAGGTTACGAGAATTCCGACGAACGGCTCGACGACGATGAACTTTCGCAATCTCGGAGGAAACACTCCGGTCAAGAGCGTGATGAGACCCGAGATCGCAAAGATCACCGACATCGTGAGTATGTGCGTGTGAATGATATTCAGCATCTCGGGGAATGTCTTCTCGAATTGCAATTCGCCAGTGACGGTCTTGGTCTGTTCGGAGTTCGGTTGAGCGACCGGCGTATCTGCGCTGCGTGTGGTGATGTCGGAGGTATCAACAGCTGTGCCGGCGGGTGAGGGTGTGAGGGCCGTTTGCTCTGAACCGCGATAGCGCTCTTCGATTCCTTTCGGGACGATGCGTGTCGTCACATATACATACACGATTGCGTGTGCGTAACCAACGGCAAGTACGAGCATCACAAGTCCCGCGAAAATCCTGACCTCCTTCGGAAGTGCACGAAGACGAGGCAACTGGAATTGTTCGATCACAATGCTTTCTCCCGTTTCAGCTCTTCAAATACAATCAGCATCTTCTTCGTACCCGTCGTGATCGCACGACTGGAGATAGTAGCGCCGGCGATATTTTGGATATCATGACCAACCCTCAGATCGCTCGAAGCACGCTTGCCTCGAAATTGCTTTCGAAATGTTTCGTACTCCACCTCACCACCATAGGGCTCACGATAGACAAGAATCTCGATTTCCGCAATGCCCCCATTCGGTGCGATGATCGTAATGTAGGTGATCGGTTGAGATTTGCCGCGGACTTCATCGATGAGTCCATATCCAAGAATATTTCCGGAAGCATCTTTGGCAAGTCGAACAGCGACTTTGCCACGAATGACTTGCTCGCAACGTGCATAAACTTTCGCTGTAACCATCGAGTCGATTGTAATCGAAACCCCCGAAATCGTTTTTGCACTCGGGTAGATCCTGCGCATCGCATCATCGGCCTTAGCGCCGATCGTTTGCCCGAGAACTGCATGGCTATCGAGAAAGAATGAGACACATAGGCCGCATAAGACCCATAGAACCCATGCATTCGAAAGACTCGCAGCTTGCTTCTTAGTAATCATGCGCGATCAAAAAGCAAATCCTGCACCAAGTGCAAAACGGTTTCCGGTTACTGAACTCGGCAGATCAAATATTTCGGTATAGTCCGCTTTGAAGATAAGCTCGCTTAGCGGCTTCACCGCAATTCCAAAAGTTAGGTACTTCGGATTCGTACCTGTCGCATTCGGTTCGTTTGCGGGAAGGTAACTTTGCCAACCTATCGGTGGAGTGAAGCGCATCGATTCAAACCGAGCGAATGGCAACACTTCCGCATCCGAACTTGGAGCGATAAAACTCATCACGTTATAAGCTGCCTCGAAATAACCTCCGGAGATCTGCTCTGCGATCTGCTTACGATAAAACTGCACCAGGCTCAGCGCATCGCCTACGTGCTCGATGCCATAAATTCCGCGTAGCTTCAGCGCGCCGATATCATATCGTGCATCCAAAAAGAATGCAGTCAACGGAGCCTTGAACGAGATCGCGGGAATGCTCACCGAATCGTTACCGGCACGATCATACGTACCGGTCTTTGATTGATAGTAGAACGATCCGCCGATTCGTAAGCCTGTGACAGGTAAATATTCCAGTTTGCCGGAAACGGCGGGATGTGATGCATCGCTGCCCGCGATCAATCCATCAGTCGTGGCACCCGCGGATCCTTCTTGCTTGCCTTCGTAGATTCCATTGATGGAGAAATTACCTCCAAGCAATCCTTCGGTAAGTAACAATTGATACTTCACACCCTCGGTGATGTCTCCATAGATTCCTGTTCCGATCTCACGCCAGGTGGTTGGAATGACATCGTGATCGAACTTCGGACGTTCGACACTAAAAAAAGTATTTGGCTCGTGTGTTTGATTGATGATGCCTGTAGGGATGAGCAACAATCCGACACGCCAGCCGAAATGCGTGGAACCGTGATAGTCGAGAAACGCTTGCTCGAGCCCAATCTCACCTCCGGCACCGCCTTCTATCTTGACGTTCTCGATCTCTGTCTCGGATTTGATCGCCCATTGCTCGCTGAAATAATGATCGAGATAGATCACAAAGCGATCGATGTTGAATCTATTCGGGCTGATCTTTTCCGAATGCTTATAGCTCACCTCGCCATAACCGCCGATGTGCGTTTTGTCGGCTGCTGATTCTGTAGGAGCCGTCCCCGTCGAAGCTGCGTCCGTCGAACCAGCTTGTGCGTGCGCGGTTTGTGATGAAGCAAGGGCGAGCAAGCAGAGCGTAAGCGCCCAGATAAATTTTTTCATTTTTTTGAGTCTGTGGGGACGAATGCGTTTTACTCGACCCAGTCGGCGATGAAAATATTTGTGTTGTGCGGATTTGCTCCGTTACGGTTCGAGCAGAAGATCAGATGCTTTCCATCTTTGGTGAAGACAGGAAAGCCGTCAAACGTTTTATTGTAGGTGATGCGCTCGAGACCGGTGCCGTCGGTGTGAATCATGTAAAGATCAAAATCACGGCCTTTCGGATCAGCCATATTACTTGCGAAGATCACACGCTTTCCATCGGGGTAGAAATAAGGTGCGAAGCTCGCGGCGTTCGAGTGTGTGAGTTGACGCTTGTGGCTACCATCAGCATCCATCAAAAATATTTCGAGCATGTGCGGCTTTATCAGCCCTTGCTTTAGCAGCTCTCGATACTCTTTCAACTCATCACCTGCCGGACGTGATGCTCGATAGACGATCTGCTTACCATCTTGAGAGTAAAATGCACCGCCGTCGTAACCCTCTTCATTCGTGAGTTGGGTGACGTTCGTGCCGTCCAAGTTCATCGAGTAAAGATCGATGTCACCGGAGCGCGTGCTCGTGAAGATGATCTTATCGCCGACCGGTGAAACAGTCGCCTCGGCATCATAGAAGTTTTCGTTCTGCGTTAATCGCCCGATCTCTTTGCCGCTTGTATCGGCAACATAGATATCAAAGTAAGGGTAGAGCGGCCACACATAGCCTTTGCTGAAATCCGGTTCCGGTGGGCATGAACCGCCGAGTGCACCTTTCGTAGATGCATAGAGAATCTTGTCGCCGGAAGGAAGGTAGTAGCTGCACGTAGTGCGACCCTTACCATCGGAGATTCGCTTTACGTCACGACCATCAAGCGTCATCGTGTAGATCTGATCGCACGAGCCCGCTTCCGGTCCACGAGCTTGAAAGCTTACGTGTATCCCATCTGGGCTGAGATAGGCTTCTGCGTTCTCGCCATCGAAAGAGAGTTGGCGGATATTCTTTAAGTGCTTCTCTTCCGGAATGCGAAGCGAGTCTGGTAGCGGCTGTGCACCGCGAAATTGATGTGGGATATCGAGGACTGCATTATCCTGATGATCAAAGCCTTGCACGCTGATCTTCACATTCTTGATCGAATAGACTGGTGCGGGCGCCTTCGTCGTATCGACCGGACCGGTATATTGTGCGTGAGATGGTGCACTGATCGTGAGGAGCGAAAGCACGATTAAACTAAGCGTTAAAAGCGGTCGAAGCAATATTTGCGAAAAGAACTTCATAGCAAAAAGATCAAAAACGTTAGAAGAAATTCTGGCCAAGACACCTGATGCGTTATGCGCGAGCCGTTGTCGAAGCTCCCGGCATACCCGGTGTCGGAAGTTTCGGTGTCGTTTTGTTCGACACTGCCTTCGTGAAGAAGTACACCATCAAGACTCCAAAGAGACCAAGCCCGATATAAGAGAAGATCGGCACTTGATCGTGCACATAGTCGATAAAATTTCCGAGTGCTTGACTGGATGGATCGGGAATGAACTGACCCTCGATGCCTTCATGCCATACATCAAAGACTAACTGCACGACAAAGATGAGCAACACAATTGCCGTCGATTGCAAAAATCTTCCGAGGTCGATCTTCAAGAATCCACGAGAGAGCGAGTAACTCACCAGCACCGCACAGCCGATTCCGAGAAGCATCGCAGCAATGTAGTAATGACCGCCAACTCCGGCACCGAATGCGAGCAGGAGCAGAACCATCTCAAATCCTTCACGAGCGATCATGAAAAAAACGAATGCAAAAATTCCGAGCAAGGGCAACATGCCGGTTTGCTCGCCATAATTTTTGATTTTTGTTTGAATGCCCGAGCGTAGCGTCTTGCCTGTCTTGAGCATCCAGAAGACCATCGTCAGAACCGTCACACCGGCCGCAGCGTAGAGGATAACTTCCAATCCGTGATTATTGACAAGCGCAATAGTCCCGAGTAAATATCCGCCGATTGCGCAAGCCAGTATCGCAGTCCAGATGCCGGCGTATGCCGCACGCTGCAATTGCTTTTGGCCGCGCTGCTTAAGCGCCATCATTACAATCATAATGATAAGCGATGCTTCGATGCCTTCGCGGAACGCGATCACGAATTGATTGAATAACTGCTCGAACATTTCAGTTGTTGTTCCTAAATACGTAAAGCCAATGCTTCCGGAAAAACATTATCGCTTGCTTGCTGATTTTGTACTTGCTGATAGTGCTGCCGACTTTTTCTTCGGTGCTTCGATGCGCAAACTCTCGGCATGCGATTGCACGGCATGTTCACGACCATTCAAACTTGCCGAACAATCGAGGCAGACGCCAAAAATTTGGAATGAATGATACGTAGGCTTAAAGCCATACACCGCACAGGCATCATCCTGAAGTCGAACGATGCGCGAATTTTCAAACTCGATGATCTTGCCACATTTGGTACACACCATGTGATCATGATGGGGTCGGTCGGTTGTCTTTTCGTATTGCGCGTGGCCTTGGGAAAATCTATAGCGAGAAACGAGCCCGCACTCGTGCAATAAATTAAGCGTCTTATAGACTGTTGCACGTGACACCTTCGAGCCATTGCTCTTGAGTTTGATAAACAAATTGTCGGCGTCAAAGTGATCGTCCCAGGCGAGTACCGCCTCGAGCACTTCGAATCGCTCAGGTGTGATTCGGTATTGGCCGTCCTGAAGATATTTGCGAAATTGATCGAGTGGTGCAAGTTGCACGCGCTCGTTCTGCCTTCCGCTGCCTGTTTTCTGCCCAGTCATTCCGAATATCGACACTTATAGTTATTAAGACTCAGTCTCAATACACGAAAGCCGCGAAAATCGTTTCCACAACCTGCATTTCTCTGTCCGAATAAACAGATCAAGTCATCGCTGGCTGGCTTCCAATTCCAATCTCCTCGTATATTTGCCTTTCTTACAAGAGCTAACGAGCAAACGACTCAGTAGAAATCGACCCTTAGAAATCGACTCAGTAGAAATCGACTCAGTAGAAATCGACTCAGTCGCAATCGACTAACGACAAATCGTCTAACGACCAATTTAAGCGTGAAGCGTACACCATTCTATTCCAAGCACGTCGCACTCGGTGCCAAGATCGTCGAGTTCGGCGGTTTCGAAATGCCTGTCCAATATCCGAAGGGCATCATCGCAGAGCACAAAGCCGTTCGCGAAGGTGCGGGCGGGGTCTTTGACGTCTCGCACATGGGCGAGTTTGATCTCACCGGCCCCGATTCTCTAAAGTTTTTGCAATGGATGACTGCCAACGACGTCTCGACGCTCGTGCCCGGTAAAGCGCAGTATAGTTGCCTGCCTCGACCGAACGGCGGTATCGTGGACGATCTGATCATTTATATGCTCGCCCCTGATCATTATATGATCGTCGTAAATGCGGGCACGACGATGAAAGATTGGGTCTGGTTCGAAGATCATGCCACCGGATTTCATATTGCGCTGCGTAACGATTCCGAACGGACTTCGCTGCTCGCAATTCAAGGTAAGAAGGCGATCGAGATCCTTCAAAAATTAACGGATGTCGATCTGAGTAAGATCGAGTACTATCATTTTGTCGAAGGCGAACTCGCCGGGGAGAACATGATCATCTCTCGCACCGGCTATACCGGTGAGCCAGGACTCGAGCTTTATTTTACAAGTCACGAACGCATTGCCGGAGAAGTGTGGGATAAGATCTTCGAAGCAGGCGCGCCCTATGGTCTTGAGCCAATAGGCCTTGGAGCGCGAGATACCTTGCGTCTCGAGATGGGCTATTGCCTCTATGGCAATGATATATCGGACGACACCAATCCACTCGAAGCAGGTCTCGGTTGGATCACAAAGCTGAACAAAGATCATGATTCGTTTGCCTTCGATGCACTTCGGGAGATCAAAGCTGCGGGGCTCACGAGAAAGCTTTCCGGTTTCGTCGTGCAGGATAAAGGTGCTATCGCTCGGCACGGACACAAGATCTACACCGAAGATGGTACAGAGATCGGCGAAGTTACGAGTGGAAATATTTCTCCGATGCTGAATCAGGCAATCGGACTCGGTTACCTCGCGACTCCGCAATCCAAAGAAGGGACGACGATCATGATCGAGACGCGTCCGGGAAAACGAGCGAAAGCAATCGTAACAAAACCACCATTCATCAAACCCGAAGTTAAATCCTGAGAAGGCAGATACGATGGAGTGAATATCTGAGTGGAACCCGCATCACACGTGCACGCTTAGATAGACGTGATGCACGAATAAGCACGAGAGGAGTGTTGTTTCATTATTCCCAGAATGTCGGAAGGCCAGAATGTCGGAAGGACTTAACCTTACTAACGTGACGATGCGATTTGGTGGACTGACTGCGGTTGGTGCGCTGAATGCGATCGTCGGCCCGCATGATCTCATTGGTCTCATCGGCCCCAACGGTGCAGGCAAGACTACGGTCTTCAATATGATCACCGGCGTTTATACGCCGACGGAGGGTAGTGTGACATTTAACGGCATCTCACTTTCCGGCAAACGCCCGAGCGAGATCAGCGGTATCGGAATCGCACGGACGTTTCAAAACATTCGTCTCTTCAAAGGGATGACGGTGTGGGATAACATTCGCGTCTCGATGACTTCGCGCGTTTCGAATAAAGTGTGGGGATCGATCTTTCGTGGTCCCGGTTTTTTTCGAGAAGAGAAGGAGACCGCAAAGAAGATCGAAGATCTGCTTGAGCTATTTCAATTGCAAGACGTTCGCGATGAGATGGCAACGAGTTTGCCCTATGGCGATCAACGCAGGCTTGAGATCGTACGCGCACTCGCAACGAATCCGAAACTGCTATTGCTCGATGAACCTGCCGCAGGTATGAATCCTTCGGAGAAACAGAATCTCATGAAGCTGATCAAACAGATTCGAGATCAGTTTCAGATTGGCGTTCTCTTGATTGAGCACGATATGCGGCTCGTGATGGGAATTTGCGAACGCATTCTAGTGCTCGATTATGGCGTCAAGATCGCCGAGGGCTCGCCACACGAGATCATCGAAAATCCGAAGGTCGTCGAGGCTTATCTCGGTGAAGTGAAAAAGTGACGAACCAAAATCAACATAAATTTTTGAAAGTGCTGCATGCTTGAGATCAAAGACCTTCATGTTTCCTACGGTGAGATCAAAGCGCTCAAAGGCGTTTCGCTCGTCGTGCCGGAAGGTTCGATCGTCACGTTGATCGGTGCGAACGGCGCAGGCAAAACAACCCTTTTGCGGACAATCTCCGGATTGCTAAAGCTCAGGTCGGGCTCAATAAAATTCAACGGTGAAGAGATCGGCAATTGTGCAGCGCACACGATCGTAGCGAAAGGCATCGCACAATCACCTGAGGGACGCATGATCTTTGCGAATCTTTCCGTACAGGAAAATCTCAAGATGGGTGCGTATCTCCGCAAAGACACCGATGGCATCAAAGACGATCTCGAATATTGCTTCTCGATATTTCCTCGCCTCAAAGAACGACTTACTCAACAAGGCGGAACACTCTCCAGTGGCGAACAGCAAATGCTTGCGATCGCGAGAGCGTTAATGTCCAAGCCGCGTATGCTGTTGCTCGACGAACCATCGCTCGGTATTGCGCCAATCCTTGTGCGCACTATCTTTGAAAAAATTGTTGAGATCAATCGCAACCTCGGGATGACAGTGCTGCTCGTCGAGCAAAATGCACACATGGCGCTCAGCGTTGCGAATCGTGGTTATGTGCTCGAGACAGGCAAGATCGTACTCGAAGGCGATGCAAAGGACTTAGAGTCGAACGAAGAGGTCAAACGTGCCTATCTTGGCGAAGCGTAAGTACAAGTAGCAAGTACAAACGATAATGCACAACGAGACCTTCGAAGGATTTATTGCTCTCACCGTGGTCTACGGACCTCGCGCTGTAGCAGCTCTGATAGCGGGCGGATTGATCGGGCTCGAGAATCAGATCTTCGCGAAGCCCGCAGGCTTGCGTACGAATGTGGTGCTTTGCCTTAGTTGTTGTGTCATCACAATCATCTCGATCATCACGGGACAAACGATTGGTGGCGAACCATCCCGTATCACTGCACAGATACTAACCGGCATCGGATTTTTAGGTGGAGGAGTCATACTCCATTATCGAGATCGCGTCAGCGGAATCACGACAGCTGCAACGATCTTCGTAACAGCTTCCGTCGGGATAACCGTTGGCACGGGATATATTTTCACTGGTGTTGCCGTTGCATTGCTCACAGCGATAATATTGGTCGTCCTCCGTCCAGTCGATGCACTCATTGAGGATAGCGCATTTTTCAAACGTATGCGAAAACGCGGTCAGCGTGAAGAGAAGCGCAAAGAAGCGGAAGACGCCGCCGAAGACGCATTACGTTCGCAATCGCTCCTGGGTAAGCACATTGGTGCCGACGAATAGCCTCTAACCACGAAAGATCCATCGAAGCGTTTTTCGAATCGACAAAGTCATTTGCGCGGACGCCGCATTTGGCGATTAATTCATTAATTTCCTCCAAACGGCACCCACTTTGCCTTCGCGGAGTTCTCAGTATTCCACATCAAAGAACTTTCCAAAATTCATGACGACGAAGAACGAACTGCCGGAGCAACCGACGACAGGTTTAGCAAAGGCCTATCTGGCAAAAGATATCGAAGCGGGCTGGTACTCCACATGGGAGGCTGGTGGGCTGTTTGAGGCGAATCGTGCGGAGGATAATCCGCAGGATCCGACAGGACGTCGCGCGCTGGACAAAGAGCCCTTCGTTATCGTGATTCCTCCGCCGAACGTCACCGGTATTCTTCACGTCGGTCACGCTCTGAACAACACGATTCAGGATACCTATACGCGTTACCATCGCATGCTCGGTCATGAAGCACTGTGGTTGCCGGGCACCGATCACGCAGGCATCGCAACGCAAACCAAAATCGAGCGAGTGATGCGCGAAGAAGAAGGCATCACGCGGCATGATCTCGGTCGCGAAAAATTTGTCGAGCGTGTTTGGGAGTGGAAAGGAAAGTACGGAGACATCATCGTGAATCAACTTCGCGCACTAGGTTGCTCGTGCGATTGGCGAAGACTCCGCTTTACGATGGACGATAAATATTATGCAGCCGTGATCGAGGCGTTCGTCCGTTTACATGAGAAGGGTCTGATCTATCGCGGTAAACGCATCATCAACTGGTCGCCACTCGCGCAATCTGCTCTCTCGGACGAAGAGGTGATTCACAAAGAGACGATCGGCAAGCTTTACTATTTCAATTATCCTCTTATCGGTACAAAAGGCGATGAGCCCGAGTACATCACGATCGCAACAACACGCCCCGAGACGATGCTCGGCGATGTCGCGGTTGCCGTGAATCCAAATGACGAGCGCTACAAATCGCTTATCGGCCGCATGCTCGTGCTGCCACTGATGAATCGTGAGATACCAATCATCGCTGACGATTACGTCGATAAAGATTTCGGCACCGGTTGCGTGAAGATCACTCCCGCACATGATCCGAATGATTTCGAGATCGGACTCCGACACAATCTTGAGCAGATTAACGTGATGGATACGCACGCGGTGATTAACGAACTTGGCGGACGTTTCGCCGGGCTTGACCGATTCGATGCTCGCAAGCGTATTGTTGAAGAGTTGCAATTGCTCGGGCTTGTCAATCGCATCGAAGAGTACACGCACTCGGTCGGATATTCTGAACGTGGTGGAGAGATGATCGAGCCATATCTCTCCGATCAATGGTTCGTCGATATGAAGCCACTCGCGGAGCCGGCGCTTCGTATGGTCGAAGAGGGACATATCAAGTTTCATCCGGAGCGTTGGGTTAATACGTATCGTCATTGGATGACGGGCATTCGCGACTGGTGCATCTCGCGGCAGCTTTGGTGGGGGCACCGCATTCCGGCATGGTATGCCGAAGATGGAAATCTGTTTGTCGGCCGCAATGAAGACGAAGCTCGCGCAAAAGCGACTGCTGCAGGATACACCGGTGTGCTCGTACAAGATCCGGATGTACTCGACACCTGGTTCTCTTCGTGGCTCTGGCCGTTTGCAACGCTCGGTTGGCCGGAGAATACGAAAGATCTGCAAGAGTTTTATCCGACGTCACTGCTATCAACCGGACCGGATATTATTTTCTTCTGGGTTGCTCGTATGATTATGGCGGGCATCGAGTTTATGACCGATGTGCCGATGAAGGATGGCACGCCACGCACGAAGCCGGAAGATATCGTCCCGTTTCGCGATGTCTATTTTCACAATATCATTCGCGATCAGCAAGGGCGGAAGATGTCGAAATCACTCGGCAACTCACCGGATCCCTTCGATCTGATTGATAAATACGGCACCGACGCGCTGCGATTCACACTGCTTTATCTTGCGCCGCTCGGGCAGGATGTTCGGTTTGGCGAAGAGTCCTGCGAGATCGGCCGCAACTTCGCGAATAAACTTTGGAATGCGACGCGCTTTATTCTCATGAAGCGCGACGAATATCAAGCCACAAAGACTGCAACGAAGTTCGAAGACGAAGACACCGAACTTCTGAATAGCGAAAACAAAAGAGGAGAGACGCACACACGT
>JBDTCS010000065.1:0-13999 GCA_039923455.1 Kapaibacterium sp. (SeqCode)
GAGCTTGCGAACTCGAATCGACACAAGCCACACAGCCCATTATGGGTATTGTGTTGCCGGCGGTGCCGATGCAGTTTTGCGAGATTGCGTATGCGCTGCCTTCGGTCGAAGTCGTTCGCTCCTCCACAACCTCTGACTCACGCGGTCCTCCTGCTCGCGGATAATATTCCAGCTTCGTAGATTCTTAGTGCAAACGCACAACCGATGCTGCCTATTTAATAAGGCGCTTTTGGTATATCGTTGCACTTCACTGCATTCGTCCTACGCGTGCAGAAGCCAAAAAATAATATATCGTGGGTCGAGATTAGTCTATTTCAATTAATGTATACGTATCAGCCATTCGGCAAATTTTCGTTCGGCAATTTTGTTAATGCGGTGTTACGCTTGTTCGTGACGCTGTTTCTCATTTCTATTTACTCCAGTGTATTTGCGCAAGGTAGAAATTCTGTGTCGAACGCTCCGGGAGACAATGTGCAGTTCACCGTCGTCGTCTATGACGCTGCGACCGATTTTCCTTTGGAGCTTGCGCGTGTGATGCTGCGTCACGGCAAGACGCTCGTCGCCGGCAAGGTGACGAACGTTGGTGGTCGCGCGATTTTTCAAGATGTTGTTCCGGGCTGGTATAATATTGTCGTTCGTTCGGTAGGGTACTCGGAGTTTTATGATTCGATACGCATCGACAAATCGCACGCATTCGATTCCGTTACGCTGCACGAAGTCAAGCAAGAAGAGGTCGTAGTGCTTGGTTCGCACGAAGCGAATATTTCGACGATCGATGTCAAGACCGGCAATCAGGTTTTCGAAGCAGAGACGTATCATGCGCCGCCTGCGGGACGCATCACCGGACTCATTCAACAAAACCTCGCAGGTGCTTCTCGTGCACCGACAGGTGAAGTGCATATTCGCGGACAGCACGGAGAGTACACGTATTATGTCGATGGTATTCCGGTGCCGCTCGGTGTGTTTGGCGGATTGAATGAAGTGGTCGATCCGAAAGTGATTGATCGTGCAACGTTTCTGACCGGAGGATTTCCTGCGGAGTATGGCGGACAAATGGCTGCGGTGATTGATCTCAATAATCGCGTACCCTCTGGACGTTTTCATGTTGATTTTTCAACTTATGCAGGAAGCTATTTTGTCCCGAATGGATCGAGTCCATTCACTCCGGGCACTTCCGTACCATTCGGTGCATCGAGTTCTGCCCCTGGTGACACGCTTGGCTCGCGCGTTGGTCCATTTCGTGCGCTGAACTCCAACGGTCAATCGCTATCGCTTAGTGATCATCTCGGACGCTTCGGTTATTTTCTTTCGGGCTCACGACAGGAGACCGATCGACGCATCGATCAGCCATCGCCCGCACTCTATCACGATCATGGATTCGATTACTTCGTATACGGCAAGCTCGATTATATTCTGAGCGAGGCAGATTATCTTACGATGAATCTGAATTACGGCAATACGCACACGCAAATTCCGTTTGACGCTTTGAGCATCTCAGATGATATTCAGGAAACTTCGAATGCCTTTCAAACGCTCTCGTATTTTCATACGATCTCGACGGAAGCCGATGCAGAGAAGAATATTTTTGTCGGTGGTTATGTGCGTGAAGGTGGGTTGATCTTTACTCCGGGATTAACCGACGCGCCAGCGTTTGTTTTTCCGAGTGGTGATAGTGCGCATCCCTATAATCTGATGGAGGATCGGAAATTCACAACAGCCGGTATTCGCACAAAATATGATGCGAGGCTTTCGCATGAAGTTCAATACGCGGTTGGGCTAACCTTTAGCAATACCACCGGCTCAGAGCACTTCACTTCGACCGATAGCGTTGGTAAAGCTGGTCCGGAAGTGCTGACGAATTTTGTCGGATCTGATTTTGGTGTGTTCGCACAAACGGAATTGCATCCGCTCGAGTGGATGCGTTTTGATCTTGGCATTCGATACGATCAGCACATCGCTCCGGATCTACCATTGCAAGAGCACTGGAGTCCGCGCGTGAAGTGGACTTTCTTGATTGATCCGTTTACCTCGGCATATCTCTATTATGGTAAAGTGTTCATGCCAACGAACATCGAAGGTCTGCGCTCGATCACTGCCGGTAACTCCACAAGTGCAACCGGAACGGCTGCGGAAAAAGATGACATCTATGAAGCGAGCATCACGCACACGTTCGATTTTGGATTGACAAGCAAGCTCGCATATTTCCGCAAAGAATCTGCACCGGGTTTGGATGATCAAACCGTCGGCTCAAGTGCGATCAAGACACCGGTGAATATTGCACAGGTGCACGCGGCGGGTTTGGAGGTAGCGCTAACGTATAGCAATCCGGTCACGCCATTTTCGGGGTATCTGAATGCGTCGATCATACATGCGTACGGATCGGGTCCGATCACTGGAGGTTTTTTGCGCGTGAGTGATGCTGGCATCGCGACGGATCTCGACCACGATCAGAGGCTTTCGATTGTTGCGTCGCTTAATTATCAACCGAGTGATTGGTTTGCGAATATCATCGGTACGTACGGTTCGGGATTGACAAATGGAAATCCGAGCGGGTTACCATATTCGACCGGGCTGTTTGATTTCAATCAGTTCGCTCATACGACTCCATCGTGGATATTTAATATCGGCGGCGGATACACGATTCACCTGAAGGGTAGCGTGAGTGTTGAGCCCTCGCTTTATGTGACAAATATCTTCAATCATTTGCATCTGCTCAAAGGCGCTTTCTTCAGTGGTGCGAGTTGGGAGGAGCCGAGAAATGTAACCCTAAAGTTGGCGGTGCATTTGTAGACGCAACATAATAGTGTTCTCCAAAAATCTTCGTATATTTACTGGACATTTTTCGCGTGACTTAGATGCGTACAATGAAGAAGTTAGAAGATTCGCTTTATAAGCCTGCTCAAGAATCGGGTATCACCGAATCGGGTATCGTTATAAGACGCCGCGATATTCTTCGGCTTGCGCCGCTTGCACTTTTGGCGGCGTGTGATATTAGTCCCGAAGGAAAGACCGAGACGTTTTTGCGTAAGGTGCAAGGCTTCAACGATTGGGTGCAGGGGACGATCTTTGGTCCGCACAAACTTGCGCCGGAATATGCGATCTCGGAGATGACACCGGAGTCGGGATTCCGAGTAAACACCGATAGCCCGCACGATCTGAATCTCGATCCGAAAACGTGGGCACTCGAAGTTGGTGGGCTTGTGCAAAAGCCGGGACGATATTCGCTCGATCAAATCAAGGCCTTTCCAAAACGTGTGATGAACACTCGGCATGTATGCGTCGAGGGATGGAGCATGGTGCCGCGCTGGGGAGGTGCAACGCTCAATGATTTTTTGAATGCGGTTGGCGCTGATAAAAATGCGAAGTATGTCTATGTTGCTTCGGGCGATGGATACTACACTACCTATGATATGGCGAGTGCGCGTCATCCACAAACACTCTTATGCTATGAAGCCTACGACAAGCCGCTAACACTCGATCATGGTGCACCGTTGCGCATTGTGATTCCAACCAAGCTCGGATACAAAAATGCAAAGTGGTTGACGAATGTATTTGTGACAAACGAGAAGACGAGCGGGTATTGGGAGGATCAAGGGTACGATTGGTTTGCAGGAATTTGATGATAAGCTTTGCGTAACGATAGACAATGACAAAGATCAAAGGACCAACCATTCGCGAGCGCATTCATCCGGTTATCATTCGCGTCACGCATTGGATCAATGCGCTTGCGCTGCTCTTGATGATCACGAGCGGCATTCGTATTTATAATGCCTCGCCGTTTCTAAATGATTATAAGATTCCGCCGCTCTTTCAGTTTGGTGGGCTTGCCGGTGCGAGGCAGTGGCACTTCTTTGCGATGTGGGTTTTCTTCATCAATGGATTTGTCTGGTTCTTTTACAATCTTTTTACACGTCACGGACGAGAGACGACAATGTTTCGGGCGCGAGATATTGGTGGTGTATCGCCGATGATACTCTATTATTTGCGCATCCGGAAAGTCCATCCACCGACAAAAAAATATAATTCGCTACAAAAGCTTGCCTATAGCTCGACGCCCGTGCTTGGCTTTGGAGCATTGCTGACCGGTATCTCGATCTACTGGCCGGTGCAGTTCTCTTGGGTCACAGCGATCTTTGGCGGATACGATAGCGCTCGCGTTTTCCATTTTGTGTTTATGTCACTATTCGTATTCTTTATTCTTGGTCACTTACTAATGGTAGCGATTGCGGGATGGAATAATTTTCTCTCCATATTTACCGGCACGATAAAAGTACCTGCGCCCGAACCCGAACCGACGGAGCAGCCTGCACAATTATAGTATGACTGAATTAATCACAGCAGCTTCCGCCGGTACCGTCACGATCGGCGATATCTCTGTTAACCGTTTTGGTTTGGGGACAAATCGGATCACCGATACGGAGAACGCAGCAAAGCTGTTGCGTAGGGCAGTCGAGCTTGGGATTCAATTCATTGATACCGCCGACATCTACACGCAAGCCGAAAGTGAGAAGATGATCGCGAAGACGCTCGCACCCTATCCGGCTGGTGTGCTCATCGCAACGAAAGGTGGAATGTCACCGATCGATCACAAAGCTACCGGGCATCCGGATTATTTGCGTGGCGCACTCGACAGGAGTTTACAGCGATTGAAGCTCACGCGAGTCGATCTCTATCAATTGCATCGCGTCGATCCGAATGTTCCGTTTGCCGATACGCTTGGGTTTTTGAAAGAGGCACAGGCTGCGCGGAAGATTCGTCACGTTGGGTTGTCGGATGTAACGGTCGAGCAGATCGAATTTGCAAGAACGATTCTGCCGATCGCATCCGTCCAAAATCAATACAATCTATTTGATCGCAAGCATGACGCCATAGTGGATCATTGCGAAGCGAATAATATTGTTTTCATTCCGTGGTTTCCACTCGGCAGAGGGAAAATCGGAGGCGAAAGCGCTGCGCTTGAGAAGCTTGCAGCAAAATACGACGCGACGCCATTTCAGATTGCACTGAAGTGGCTGTTGCTGCGATCACCAATAATGCTTCCAATACCTGGTACGCTCTCTGTCGAGCATCTCGAGTCGAATCTCGCTGCGGCGAATTTACCGATCACGCTTACAGATATGAATGACCTCTTAACGTAGGATGGTCATCAGATTAAATACAAGGAGGTTACTTCTTCCTACCGACAAATCGAATTACAGAGCCAGTGCCTTGATGGAACGGCCCTTCGCTTAATTCGATCACTTTCTCTTCCAATTCGAGAATCTCATAGTTTGGAAAATCCGATCGTATTTCGTCGATCGAAAATAGCATCGCGAGTTCTTTGGGACCGCCGATGCATTCATTCCGAGCGAGGTATTCAAGGTGTTCTTTGCTGAACGCTTCGAAAATTATTACCCCGTTTTTTCGCAGCAGTTTGTCCAGTTGCTTGTGAAGTTGCGATTTGATCGCGGCGGGAAAGTGTGCGTAGATCAGAGCGATCGCGTCAAACGATTCCGGAGTATAACTAAGCGTCGCGAGCTCACCAACTTGATAATCGATCGTCACATTGTTCGCCTCGGCGAGCACTGCTGCTTTGTTCTTTCCTTCGCTGCTAATATCAAACGCGGAGACGGTCCAACCAAGTTTAGCAGCGAAGACGGCATTGCGCCCTTCACCCTCTGCCGCAAAAAGTATCTTGCCGGGCGGTAACTTTTCGAGTTGCTCTTTCAAATAATTATTCGGCTGAACGCCAAAAGCAAACTCCTCACAGCGATATCTGTCATTCCATCTCTCTGTCCACGCGTCATTCATGTTGTTGCTATTTATCGATTGTTATATGTCTTTCTCGCAGTTCGAAGTAATCTTGGAACACCGATCGAGACGAAAAAGGTAAGAAACCGCCGTTTGGGAGGTAGTCGATCTCTTTTTGCGGTCCGCATCAAATTGGGAACGAGCCCAAAAGCGGTTCGGTTAGGGTGGAGCGTCAAAAACAGGAAGGGAAGAGCGCCCCCGAAAAAGGGACTTGATTTTTCTGTTTGGTGACCGAGCTTTGTGAGCGAAAGTGTGATGGTAGGCAACTATTGATGATAGGCAACTATTGTAGCACGTTCGATCACACCCTTTGGAGGGGTGGCCGAGTGGCTGAAGGCAACGGTTTGCTAAACCGTCATAGTGAGCAATCGCTATCGGGAGTTCGAATCTCCCCTCCTCCGCAATTCTTGACTCATTTTTCCAACCTGCGTGAGGATGGAAACCGACAAGTCGATCCCCGCATCGTTAGCGGTCAGGTTATCTCGGATTCCACATCCAGTCTCTCAAAAATACCTCGCGACATAAGGTATGAACAAACCAATCCAAAGGGCCGGTAAAGCAATTCTCTTCGGATTTTTAGTGCTGTTGGTCTGGTGCAATTCCAGCTCAGCTCAGCCCAATTCGGAACTGAGCGAATCCGAGTTGCCGAGCACAGAGGAGATTTTGCATGTACGATCGCATATTACTTCTGATGTTGAGTTCGAAGTTACTGTGTTCACGCCGACAGACTCTTTAGATGCACACGCTCCGATTGTTATTATTAATCATGGTTCCAATCCAAAGCCTGGGCAGCTGCGCGAGCGAGCGATCTCTCCCACAAAGTTTTTTTTAAGCTTGCACTACACTGTTATACTTCCGATGCGTCGAGGATACGCTGGCTCGAGCGGCCGAAGGGTCAAAATCAAAGATTGCAATCTTACGGAGTACGGACTCGCGAATGCCTCCGACATTGATGAAGTCGTACAATGGCTTCAGACGCAGGATCGTTTTAAGGGCAGGAAAATTATTATGATCGGGCAATCAACCGGTGGTCTTGCCACAATGGCGTATTCTTCGCTGAGTTCGAACATTGCCTCCGCGATCATAAATTTTCATGGAGGTGTTCGGCCATCGTTGCCGGAGGATTGTTTGTGGCAAGCGCGGCTCGATGCGTTTGCCCAGTATGGCAAAACATCGCGCCCGACTTCGTTATGGTTCTATACTGCGAATGATCATTCGAGCAATCCCGAATTCATTCGCAAACTGTATGCCGCCTTTTCGAAGAACGGCGGAGAAGCGAGGGTCATGCAGCTTTCGGCATTCAAGCATGATGGGCACTTCCTCTTCGGTGATCCTGATGGTGGCCCGACTTGGCAGCCGGTTGTGATCGAGTATCTCACGGCGATGCATCTCTTGGCTCCGCAGAATCGGTAACCACAGATTCTTGAAAAGTCCACCGTGTAGTAAGAAGAGCGCCGCTTTGTAGCGGGGTTCCGTTGCGGTACAATCCTATATAATAAAATTCTCCACTGGCGTTAGTCGATCTTGGAAGGTATGCAAATCCTTCGCCTCTCTTGGCTCTATGATCGAATTCAGCGTCAGCTTGGGGCGAAGTACGGGCTGCGATATGTTTGAGTCTCCCACCAACTATTTTGCGTATATTCGAACTGCAAATCCAATTTAGTTTTTCGGAGATATAATATATGTTCGATACCGGCAATACAGCTTTTATGCTGCTCGCGACGAGCTTGGTGATGTTAATGACACCCGGGCTCGCATTCTTCTATGGTGGATTGGTGGGAAGAAAAAATGTACTCTCCATCATGATGCAGAGTTTTGTTTCGATGGGCTTCACGACGGTGTTGTGGTATGTCGTCGGATACTCAATGTGCTTCAGCGGAACGCTCGGAGGGCATACAGATTTGGCTGGTATTTTCGGAAATTTTGATATGGCATTTTTGCACGGCGTTACTGTCACCTCGCCCTCGCCGCTCACGCCAAATATTCCGCTGATGGTTTTTGTGGCGTATCAAATGATGTTCGCGATCATCACACCCGCGCTTATCACTGGTGCGTTCACAAACCGAGTCCGCTTTCCGGCCTATCTACTTTTTCTGACGTGCTGGTTGCTCTTCGTATATTTTCCGTTCGTACACATGGTATGGGGCGGTGGATTGCTGGCATCGTGGGGTGTGCAAGATTTCGCTGGCGGAATCGTCGTGCATGCGATCGCAGGATTCGCGGCGCTTGCAGCTGTGTTTTATGTCGGTAAGCGAAAGGTCGCCGATGGGCAGGCGCATAGTATTCCGCTTGTTGCGCTCGGTACAGGTTTACTTTGGTTCGGTTGGTATGGCTTCAATGCGGGAAGTGAGTTCAAAGTCGATGGCGTTACAGCGCTTGCGTTTTTGAACACCGATGTTGCAGCATCTTTTGCAGCGATGACGTGGCTGCTCATCGAGTGGCGCAGCACGAAGAAGCCGAAGTTTCTCGGATTATTAACGGGCTCTGTTGCCGGACTTGCAACGATTACCCCCGCCGCAGGCTACGTAACTACCACAAGCGCAGTGCTGATTGGTATCTCCGCGGGGCTTGTATGTTACGTCGCAGTTCAACTCAAGAACAAACGCGGATGGGATGATGCACTTGATGTATGGGGTGTGCATGGTGTCGGTGGATGTTTGGGAGTTGTGTTGCTCGGAGTCTTTGCGGATACATCGGTGAACGCAAGCGGAGTTAACGGACTATTGCTCGGCAACGCATCGTTCTTTCTTTTGCAAACCGGCGTGATGATCGGTGCCTCACTCTACGCTTTCTTATTTACGTACGGGATGCTGAAGGTGATCAACATGATCACACCGGTCAAAGTAAATCAACACGAAGAAGAGGCCGGCGTGGACGAATCGCTTCACGGAGAGGTCGCATATATTTAAAGCTTGGGCAAGCAAGAAAACGCAAGCAATAAAAAAGGCGGACAACATTGTCCGCCTTTTTATTGTACTCAGTAAAATTTGATTTACTTCGCCGGTGGTCCACCTGCAGCCATAGGCGCACCCGTTGGTGGCACATAGTCAGGCACTTTGTTCTTCACAGCAGGAATCGTGCGCAAGTAAGCAAAGACAGATTTCAGATCTTCATCTGTCATGGTGCGAAACCACTGCCACGGCATCGGTGGCTGAATATCCCGACCATTGCCGATGTGCTTACCATTACGGATTGCGAGCAGGAATGTAGTCTCGTCCCACTTACCCAAACCTGTCGCTGAATCTGGCGTGAGGTTCGCAGCGTATGAAATGCCCCAAGGACCCGCCCAAGCCGTAAGCGTCCCAGCAGAGGCGATGATCCACGGACCCACAGGCTTCGGGGGTGGTGGCATTTTCATACCCTCCGGATGCCCTGATAGCATACGTGACATATCGGGCTCCGGACCTTTTGGTCCCATCTTCAGCGGTGTGTGGCAATCGTTGCAACCCACGATCGTCACGAGGTATTTACCTCGATCGGCTGAAGGCATCAAGGCGGTTGTCCCAGTCGCTGCTTTTGAGGAATCGACAGTCGTCGTTTCGGCAGGCTTTGGTTTGCATCCGACAATAACGCCGGCAAGCAATAAGCAAAATCCAAAGGAGACTATGCTTTTGTTTCTCATGGTGGTATATGGTGATGAAGTTGATGAATAATACGGTTCTGCAAATCTATGCAAAAAGATTTGCAAAACCAAGCGAGACCAATTTCTATTAAAGGGAGCCTTCTGACCTGAGTGGTCGGGTTCAGAATCGGAACTGCGTCGCCATTAACAAACGGTTCTCATACTTCACGAGATTAGGCTGATAGGTGCCGCTTGTGCCTTTCCATCCATTGGGAGAAGTTGTCCCTTCGGCCCCAGCAAAGAAGGGAATATCCGCGTGACGAGAATTGAATTCGAGTCGAAACGTGAGGTTGTCCGAAGGCATGATATCAAAGGTCGAAGTGAATCCCCACAGTGTCTCGCGGTATCCCGGATCGTCGGGATAACCCGAAATAAAGCCTTGCGGAAGGGGTGGCACGGTAACATATCGCGTTGGATTCACCATCATATCCAGTCGCATCGTGAGCGCAAAGCGATTGTGATCAAACCAAATGCGATCCGCGATTGCCACAGCCAGAATATATGCGCTATCCATCCCGGGCAGCTTTGCAAACGTTACTGCATCCGTCCCGCCCGCTTCGAAACCATACTGCGCATTTATGCTGAGGGCCATCATCGAGACGTTATAGGATTTCGGCTTATTGTAATATCGCACGAGTACGCTCGCATCGGAATTGAATCGACTGCGTCCCGGCGTTGCGCGTGTGTCATGTGCATAATACAAATTAAGAATCGCACCGATCGCATCCGTTGGTCGATACGTATTCGTCACACCAATACCGACCCCATCATTCATCGAACCATACGTGCCCCAACCGTTGAATAGCCAGACTTCCGTTTTGAGATCGAGCCGGGGATAATATTGCGCACGAATTCCTGTCAGATAGGCCGGCACGTTGTCGGCCATAAAGGATCTCTGATAATTCCAATTCTCTTGAAGCAGATAACTTTCGAGATCCACGTACGATTGGAATATTCCCATCTCCAGATTAAGGCCGTGACCGATCTTGTCAAAATGATATCCCGCAGATGCTTCACGAATATATTTCAGACTCGATACATCCAAATTACGACCACGTGCCACACTCAGATCCCCATCTTGAATGATGGATAGCGTTTGACCAAATTGAAACTCCAGCGTACCAAGCACGTTGCCGTACGTCGCATTGAATCCAATACCGGCAAGATTGATCGCAAATTCCTGATCACGACCCATTGAGGTCGAACTCACAAGTGTATGATCTTTCGGATGATTGAACGAGTAATCAAAATACCCATCGAAGTATCCCGTCATCACAATATTGTCGCTAAGCTTGATCGAAGGCGAGGGCATTCTGTTCTGTCCGTTCATCCAGATGTAATCACCAGAGAACGGTAGTGGTGGGGGAGAGGGCACGGGTGTCACGCGTGAATGCAAGGTATCAAGAGGTGACGCTAACAATGTCGCGCTTTTGAAAACAACCAACACAAGCAACCAAAGCAGAATATGCGAAATACGAAACACTCGTGAGGTCATGAATTAGGACACATCGGTAAAATATAGGAGGGCAAAGATACTACTCGATTGCTTTGCCCGCTCGAAGCTATTACACGCTTCGAATCATCCCATCTGGGGCGCAGATCGGATGATAGGATTAACTGTTTATAATATTCATGCCAACAGGTCAGATTAGTTATGAGGGCTTGAACAAAGGGTCGTATGGGCACGTTGAAATAAGCTCGAATAGCAACAGTGTCGCAAATATGGACACGTGCTACAGAAATCAAATATGTTCAACCAACTGATCGGCAGCGTTCTAATGGCTTTTCAATCGCTCGCAAGTAATAAAATGCGGGCGGCGCTAACGATGCTGGGTATCATTATTGGTGTTGGCTCTGTGATCACGATGACTGCGATCGGACAAGGCGCGCAACAAGCTGTCGCGAGTCAGATCAGTTCGATGGGGACGAATATGTTGCAGGTCGATCCCGGTCCAACAAACTCCGGCGGAGTCTCGGCAGGTGCGGGTACGAGCATTCGATTGACCGAGCGTGATGCCGAAGCACTGAAGCAATCGGTCTATCTCGCAAGCGTCGCACCTTCTGTGGATACGCGTGCACAAGTCGTGGCGGGTAATGCAAATTGGGGCACGCGAATCATCGGCACAACACCAGAGTGTTTAAAGATCCGAAATTTTCAAGTCGCGACAGGTGTGCTCTTTACCGATGCGGATGCAAAATCAGGACGCAAAGTATGTTTGATCGGCAAGACGGTCGCGACGAATCTTTTCGGCGAAGGCGTCGATCCTGCCGGTCAGCGCGTACGCATAAAAAATATTCCATGCATTGTGATAGGTGTGCTCAAAGAGAAAGGTGCGAATGCATTCGGTCAAGATCAAGATGATATTGTTATCGCACCGCTCGCAACTGTGCAAAAGCGTATCATGGGTATCACGTGGCTCGAAGATGTTTTTATTAGTACGATCTCGACAACCGCAACGCAAGCTGCGATTGATGACGTAACGGACATCATGCACCAGCAACACAAAACGCAACCTGGCGCTCCCAATGATTTTCGTGTTCGCTCACAAGTAGAGATCGCACAAACAGCAGAGAAGACAACCGGCACGATGACGAATCTGCTCACGATGGCCGCGATCATCGCACTACTCGTTGGTGGCATCGGCATCATGAACATCATGCTCGTAAGCGTCACCGAACGCACACGCGAGATCGGCATTCGCAAGTCGATCGGTGCAAAGCGATTCAACATTCTGTTTCAATTCCTAACCGAAGCATTGACGCTCAGCCTCTTAGGAGGAATAGTCGGAGTGCTGCTTGGCTATCTCGCGAGCTACATTGTATCCAAGCAGAACGGATGGAATCTTGTTATCTCACCAGCAGCAGTAACGCTTTCCTTTGCAGCGGCCTCCTCGATCGGCCTCTTCTTCGGCTGGTACCCCGCCCAAAAAGCCTCGAAACTCGACCCCATCGAAGCGCTGCGGTATGATTGAGGGGGATACCTATTCCACCGCCTTTCCGTCCGCACTGATATACTTGAATCACCACATCATTAATGCACTTCAATGAGGTGATACCTGTAAGCGAAGAATTGAAAGAGGCTGGTGCAGAGGGTGCGGGTTTCGGAACCGGTCGGAGAAGGTAGCATGAGCATCGTTAAGATACTCATGCTAATACGATTACTCAGCTTGAGATGATTCTCCGACATCTTTAAGGGAGCCAGCAATGATTAGTTCAGGAATGAATCCAGCAGTGTCAAAGAGTGGCATTATTGCATTTCCTATCTTTGTGCCGATATTCTTCGCAAAAAGAATTCCACGAACGGTGCCGAGACAAACATTCACAAGAGCACCTGTGAACTCTTTGGGCGCTTTGAGAGAGCCATCTTCAAAAAACGAGTCTAGGTTTACCGTCGAAAAAATTATTCTGATGGAAGCGTTCAGCGCTAGACGTGGCTCTTTTGGGTCTCCCTCACCCTCGCTTACGTGAATAGAGGGATTGGTAGTCACACTCAAATATTTCAAGTCATCTGATACTTGAAACCCCATCGAAGCTGCGTGTAGTAATCTTACTACGTTGTTAACTGGCGGAGGGTCCAAATCTTTGTAGTGATATTCAACTACTTCGATTGAGAAGATTTTGTATCCAGGCCGCACTGTTGCTTTGCTTTCTTCATTCATACTTTTATGCTTCCTCCAACATACCCTCGGGTGTCACATATTGTTCTGAGAGTGAACCTCCATCTCTGCTATAGACTCTGTTGCTCTGGTTATTGCCGTATTCTGTATTGACTGGAATGCCGGATTCACTGCGAGTTACTCCCATTTTCCGCTGAATTCTTGCTAGAATTTTTGGATTATCTTTTATCATCTGCTCATATTGATCGGGCGTTACCAGTAGAGGGATCTCTAATGCATATTCCAGTTTTGCAATAGAGTCAAGCGTTAGATTGGTACCTGCCCCGCCGAGCATTCTCGAAAGCGATTCTGGAAGTATTCCCACGGTATCCGCTAGCTGCCGCTGACTCCAACCTCTTGCTTTTATTGCTGCCCTAATCCGGTTAGACAGCGCTAGTGTTGTTGCAATCAGATTTCGCTTATATCCAGACTCGGCGATTATCTTATTAACAGATTGTGATTTCATAATGTCGATTTTAGGTTAGATAAACGATTTCAGTCAGGGGCTTAATTCTCTGCTTTCCAGGTGGATAGAAACCCGGAAGTGTTGAACTATCCTCGTAGGTCCCCGCTTCAATAGCTCGATTAATTGCCTTCTCTACGTCTAAAAATTCTGCAACCATCGGTCCGAGTATCGGATGATCTTGGTGCTGACCTTCCATATCGTGTATGCCACCGTTGCATAATATCAGCGTCGTAGGATTCCACAAGATGCAATACAGTCTCAAAGTAGTATATGCGGCCCAATGAGGGATTGCATACCCCTTATTCCCAAATTCATGGCGAAATGCATTGGGAAAACTTGGATCAGCTTCAAATTCCTTACCAACATAATCTTCCAAATCACCACTAGCAGCGTTCGCGAGCTGAGTTACAATGTTGAAAATATCGTCAAAATCTTTATGATTTTTGCAACTCGGATCTGCTATAA
>JBDTCS010000066.1:0-2364 GCA_039923455.1 Kapaibacterium sp. (SeqCode)
TTCCGATGGAGAAAAGCCGAAAGGTGCACTGTAATCCGATCAACGCTCTTTGAGGCCGAATATGGTTACGCTCAGAACTCCGCCGGAATTTTCGAAGTATTTTTTGCTGCTTCTGCTTGTATTTCTATTCAGTTGTGGCAAACCCGATCCGTCGGAAACAAATACAGAAACGGCTACGAATGGTACGCTCGAGATAGTCGCCGATGAACAACTTCGCCCCGCTGTCGATAGTCTTGTCAAGGGATTCATCGCAGAAAATCCGCAGGCCAAACTGACGGTTCGATACGAGACTTCCGGCCAAGCAATTCAAGATCTTCTCTCGCAGAAGGCTCGAATTATTTTGATTAGCCGATTCCTCTCACCCGAGGCTCGCGAACTTGTAAAGAAAAATAATCTAGTGCTTCCGGAATATGATATTGCTGAGGACGCTGTCGCGTGCATCGTCGCATCGACAAATCCGTTAGAATCTATTTCGATGGGTGATCTGAAACGGATCACCCGAAATGAGACGACGAAGTGGAGCGCTGTACAACATTACACGGGCACACTCCCGGCTAAGTCTTCTCTGCATCGCATCATGGGGCCCTACTCTTCGAGCATTGAATTCCTTTTGGATTCACTATTTCTTGATCCCCACGCCATGCAAAAAGGGGATATACTCAGATTCAGTTCGACCGATAGTGTGATTGCCGCAGTGCAGAAGGATCCAAGTGCCATCGGATTTATTAGCGCCGCCTGGTTGCACCAAGCATTGGAGTCGAACTCCACTGGTACCGATGACACGGCAAATTCACACAACCCGGGAATCAAGGCGCTGTCAATCATCCCTGCCGATTCGAGTGTAAGCGGAGTCACGAAACCAATCATGCTGCATCTCGCGTATATTTATCAAGGGTTGTATCCACTCACATCGCGAGTCAACGGATATTCATTTGAAAACCCGAATAGTTTGCCACGGGGTTTTCTCGCGTATGCAATGACAGCGCATGGACAAGCGATTTTTAAGAATTTCGATGTTCTACCCCGGACGCAGATTATAAAGTTGGTCCCTTCCAAGTGATTCGGGATGGGATGGCGTGAGGTTTGTAGGTAATGCCTTGGGAAGATTTGTTACGATAGACGTATATAGAATACTGCTGAATATGAATAGATTTTACTCATTCTGCAAAATTAGCCTTGTTGCATTGCTGGCGATTGGCGCTCAACACGCGCAGGCACAGACAAGTGATCCCAAGATCAGCCACGCACAACTCGCTTTGGAGTTGGGAAGCCCTCAGCAAGCGATCTCGGAACTCAATGCCTTCCTTGCAAACAATCCGAAGAGCGCAGATGCACACGCCGTACTTGCGATGGCGTATCTCGACATGAAGAACAACTCCGGAGCTTCCACTGAAGCGCAGAATGCGTTTGATCTTGATCGCAAATCCGTGCTCGCGAGAACTTCCCGCGCAAGGGTGTATGGGCAGCAAGGCAAAGTCGAGGACGCATTGAAGGAATTTCAAATCGCACTCAAGCTGAACGACAAAGACATCGGTACCTATCTTGCGTTCAGCAGGTACTATATATCGCTCGATTCGCTGAAACCCGCAGAGATCATGCTCTATCGTGCGCAGCAAGTTAACGATAAAGATGTTCGCAGTTACATCGGCTTAGGAGAGCTCTACGAGAAACAACATATTAACGGGCTCGCGATTCAACAATTCGAGGCAGCAAAGAAACTGGATCCGAATGATATTTCGGTGATGGCTAAGCTTGCGGCACTTTATCGTAGAGGACGACAATACGATGCGTCTATTAATGAGTGGATCAAAGTTGCTCGCACTGACTCGACATACGCACCGGCATACTACGAGATCGCCAATCTCTATTTCCTTGGTGAGCAATACGGTAACGCTGCAGGCTTCGCAGAAAAATATGTGCAATTGAAGCCCGACGATCTTGCGGGTAACTGGCTCTTGGCTCGCTCGCTTGCGATGTCGAACCAATATACAAAGGCACTTCCATACTTAGAAAAGGTCTCCGCAAACGATTCACTAAAAGCGCTCTCGCAATTATTGCTTGCTCGAAGCTTTTTCTTCTCGAAGGATTTCAAGCAATCCATTCAGCTTTATAGTGCGGCCAAAGAGCTTGGTCCGGACGACAACGATTATTATGGGCGCGCACTTTTTCTAAGCGGTGATACCACCCAGGCGATTGAGAAATTAAAACTTGCGCTGGCAAACGATACCGTTCGCACGGAACCAACGAAAGCCGAGACCACACGTCAACTTGCGAGCTTTCTTATGGCGGCAAAGCACTATGACGAGGCTGGGGATCTGTTCCTTCGCATGAATGAGAAACATCCATCTGTAGATAATTTCCTTG
>JBDTCS010000067.1:0-4020 GCA_039923455.1 Kapaibacterium sp. (SeqCode)
AAACGGAAGCACAAACCAAGAACCGGATGACCCAAACGATCATACGGCGAATTGGCTCCACAGCGTTGCTTTTAATCTTGACGATTCTTTTCGTCGCCAGCACGCCAAATGAGTCAAGCGCCCGTAAGCGTTCTGTAGGGCATGGTAGGAAGGTTTCGCACAGCGCTCAGCACCGTCATGGTGGTAAACGCTTTGCCAGACTCTCCAAAAAGCACCACGCAAAGCAGATTCCGCTTACTTCGCAAGAGAAGGCAGAAATAGTCCAAAGAATCAAGAACCTCGCTTCTTCGAAGCTAATAACGGATGAGCCATCAGCCGCAGGCGTTAGCTTGTCCGCTGATGGATCGACTGTTGTCGCTTCCGAAGCATCGAATCTTGATATTCAAAAGGATATCGCACAAGCCGCTGACGAAGAGCGCAGAGAAGATAACGTCGATGTTTCGATCGAGCAATTCTTTCAAGCTCGTCCGGGTGCAGTCGATGGTTCATCGCTCGATCCGCAGCTTGTAAAATCCCGTCAAGAAGATTACACGCTTTTCGATCAACTGGATTCCAAGACAGCCGCGCATCGCTCGGATGTTATGGCACAGATCATCGATTGGCTTGGCACGCGATATGAGTTCGGTGGTGAAGCCCGCTCAGGAGTCGATTGTTCGGCTTTCACTCGTGCCGTCTTTGCAAAAGCATTTGGTGTGACCTTGCCTCGTACAGCTTTTGCGCAGCATTCGCTCGGCGAGACGGTGGATAGAGACGAGCTTCGCTTTGGCGATCTCGTGTTTTTCCACACCGCACACTATTCTCCGGTTTCTCACGTGGGGATCTATATTGGAGAAGGGTTATTCGCAAATGCAGCATGCTCCAGAGGCGTCTCTGTTGCTTCGATGCAGAGCCCATATTGGTCGAAGCACTATATCGGTGCAAAGCGTTTGTTCGCGAACAACGAGGTGACGGCGAGCGTAAAAGATCAGCTTAAGCAAATGGCAGCAGCCGGCGAACTGACTTCCGCCGACACAACACCTGCCGAGAATACTTCCAACTAAGGAAGTACAAAGAAAGAAACAAAAAGTACGAAGCGAAACTGCTTCCAAATGAGTTCTTTTGGAACCCCGACTGTTAACAGCCGGGGTTTCTGATTATTACAAGGTTTGGGCATAGAAGGCAACAATCGGTTACGATGACGAAGGGAAAAGGCGAAACGGAAGCACGTAGATTTTTTGATCACCCCAAAAAGGAGGTGACCTTTCGACAGATAGCAGATAACCGACGCGCACGATTCGAGTATTTTTTCACGCAGGAGCTCGAAGCCGGTATCGTGCTCACCGGCACAGAAGTAAAATCGTTGCGCGATGGCAAGGCGCAACTCTCGAACGGTTACGCGCACATCGATAAGGGCGAACTGTGGCTTGAAGAGGTTCACATCGGCATTTACAAGCAAGGCAATCAGTTCAACCACGAAGAGAAGCGCCGACGCAAGTTGCTAATCCATGCAAAAGAACTTGCGAAACTCGAGACGAAACTTGCCGACAAAGGCTCGACGCTCATTCCCTTGCGCCTCTACTTCAAAGGCAATAAGGTTAAAGTGATGCTCGGGCTCGGCAAAGGAAAAAAATCCTTCGACAAACGAGAGACGATCAAGAGCCGAGATGTCAAACGTGAAATGTCGAGGGACGACTAAGACGAAGCAAAAGTTATGACCGATACGAATACATTGCGAAACCTGGCTCCGCTCAACGAGCAAATGGATGAGATCAAGCGCGGAATTGTGGACTTGATCTCCGAAGAAGAACTCGCAAAAAAGATCGAGAAAGCGATCGCTGCTAAGAAGCCGCTCATCATTAAGTTTGGTGCAGATCCTTCGACTTCCGATCTGCACATCGGGCACGGCGTTGTGCTTCGTAAGCTTCGAGCGTTTCAGGATCTCGGGCATCAAGCTGTTTTGATCATAGGGGATTTCACTGCGATGATTGGTGACCCTACCGGACGTTCGAAAACACGTCCGATGCTTACGATCGAAGAGACAAAAAAAAATGCACTGAGTTACGTGGAGCAAGTCGGCAAGCTTGTCGATCTTCCGACACTCGGTATTCGGTATAACTCCGAATGGCTTGGGACGATGAACTTCGCCGATGTGATTCGTCTCGCCGGTACCTACACGGTAAGTCAAATGCTCGAGCGCGAAGATTTTCATAAGCGGTGGGATGAAGAGCAACCGATCTCGTTGCATGAAATGCTGTATCCGCTTGCGCAGGGTTATGATTCTGTCGCGATTCGCTCGGATGTAGAACTCGGTGGCACAGATCAAAAATTTAATTTGCTCGTCGGTCGTGAGTTACAGCGTCACTTTCAGATCACACCGCAGTCGGTTATCACGACGCCTCTGATCGAGGGCACAGATGGTGAGCGGAAGATGTCGAAGTCATACGGCAACTCGATCAACTTTACTGACTCACCTGATGATATGTTCGGCAAAACGATGTCGATACCCGATCCGCTGATTCATAAATATTTTGTCTACACCACAAACGCAAAAGACCTGGACGCGATCAAAGCTTCGCTCGAATCCGGAAAAGAAAATCCACGCGATCTGAAAGTCCGCCTCGCAAAAGAGATCATTGCCGGATTCTACGACACCGAAAAAGCCGATGAAGCCTACGAGCGGTTCAAGACCATGTTCGTCAAGAAGGAGGTTCCGGATGACATACCGGAGTTCAGCCTCGGCTCGAATTCGGCTATTGGGCTCGTCGATCTTATGGCAGAGCATTCGCTCGCTCCCTCGCGCAGCGAAGCACGTAGGTTGATCGAGGCCGGAGCGGTCACTCTTTCTGGCGAGAAGGTGAGTGACCCCAAAGCGTTGCTCACTCCGACCGTCGATGGCGTAGTACTCAAGGTTGGCAAGCGGAAATTCCTCAAAGTGAAGATCTGATCCTGAAAGGCAGGCCGTCCACAGCCTGCCTTTCTGACAAATTATTCATTATCCCTCTCGTTAAACTTTCCCCGCATCGGTGTCTCTTATGTACAATGAAGAGACGAAGCGTTCGTCGATGCATTTTTCAAGATGGGGAAGATAATCATGAAATACAATTCCAAAAACCTGAGGATGTTCGGCGCAGCACTCGCTATATGCGCAATGGCAGGCCTCGCAAGTTGCGCAAAGCAATCCACAGAACCAGAAAGCGCACAAGCCAACGATTCACAGGCAGCAGCCGATGTGCTTGCGACCAGTATCGGCACAAACTCCGGTGGTGCAGCTTCGCTCATGAGCGACGCATTGAATCTTTCGAAGGGCGGAGCTATCGCTCGTAACGAAGAACTTGTCGGTAAGGACACACCCCAAAAGCGTGACTCGGTGTATGATCCTGTGACGATGATCCATACGATCACGTTTACCAGAACGGCCACACACGGGATGTTCAACTTCACTGGAAATTTTGTTTATAATTATACCTACTACGATGCAACCGGCGCAACGATGCCGACCTTCGTTAAAGGCAGCACGGATAAGATCGTCGTTTCGGTTATGGGTAACCATCAATCCATTACGCCGCGTGCGAACCTGATTGATTCTTCATCCGCAGATTGGACAATCACCGGTATTGCTTCCGGCAATGATCCGATCTTGAATGGCACCCATACACGTTGGGGTATCTCGACGATCAACTCGCCATGGAATCCGCAGCGTGTGATCAATCACACCATGACAATCAACTTCACGAACGATCAGATGCATCGTGACACAGACGGCTACGTGATCCTGATCGGTACAGGCAACTCCGACTTTAAGGCGAGCAACAGCAAGAACCAGTCGTTTGAACGTAAGGTGAACATCACCTTCAATGCCGACGGCACTGCAACGCTCGACGTGACACGCACAACCGGTGACGGAACGACTGATACATTCACGATCGACGTGAAACAAGGCTTCTGGCTTGAGAACGGCCGTAGGTAAGCAGTATACCCAAGATGACTATCGAAGTTTGAAGACTATTGAAGTTTGGTGAAAGGACAGAATGAGAGAAAGAT
>JBDTCS010000068.1:0-6856 GCA_039923455.1 Kapaibacterium sp. (SeqCode)
ATTCTGGATCTTTATACACCGGCGTTTCAGAGTGTTGCGTGTTGCATCGTACAGCACTCTACTCCTAATATGGAGATTTTCCAAACCGATTCACTTGAAACCTCACGCCGACCCGGGCATTGTGCGGTATATTTGTACAGCATATTTGCACCACCAGATTCTTGATTTCCCATGAAAACAAAGTTCGCAGTTATTCTTAGTTTGGCGCTCGCTGGCGGATCACTCATTGGCGGCTGTCGCATGTTCGAGGTCGTCGATGGATCCGGAAACGTAGTCACTGAGAATCGACCCATTACGGAGTTCAGCGGAGTCGAACTCGAAGGAATTGGCAACGTGATCCTCACGCAAGATTCGGGAGCGAGCCTACGATTCGAAGGAGAAGACAATATCCTGAAAGTGATGAAGGCCGAGGTGAAAGGCGGGGTCCTCGTGATTTCGACGGATAAGAACATCAAGCCAACGAAGCCACTCACTATCTATGTCTCTTCTCGCGAGATCAAATCACTCGAAGTCGAAGGTTCTGGGGAGATATCTGCTGCTAAGACGATCATGTCGCCGGCGCTAAAGCTTTCGATTTCGGGCTCGGGCAAAATGAAATTAGAAGTCAACACGCAAAAAATGGCAGTATCGATTCAAGGCTCTGGTCAGACGCAGCTTTCCGGCACTGTCCCCTCGTTCGAAGGGGAGATCGATGGGTCAGGAAAGATTACGGCACCTGATCTTCGCACCGAGACGAGCGATGTTTCGATCAGCGGCTCAGGGATTATCGAGATCTTTGCTTCACAGAAGGTAAAAGGTGAAGTCAACGGTTCGGGAAATATTTATTATCACGGAGTTCCGGAGAAGGTGCTTTCGAGTATCAACGGCAGCGGGACAATCACGAAGCGCTGAGTTATCAATGACCCACATGGAGCGCGTCTACCTTGGCGCGCTCTCTAGCGTAATCCGCTGCTTGCCTCCCGATTAGCTTCAAACTTTCACTTCTTGCATTTCTCCGAAACGGAGCCACATCCGTTTTTGTTAGGTGTGCGCAGCTTATACCCACCCCAAGCACACAACATTACATTGCACGACCTACAAATGGCAGATATGGAAAAGAACGCAAACCAAATTAACAATGACATTGCACCATCCGGCGTTCGCCATCTTCAAGTCTCCGATCAATCTGACGAGCTAAGCCGAATCCAATCGGTCGAGACCACACCCAAGATGGTCGAACGTATTTACAAAACAACCGAGGAGAAACTCGCGATAGTAAAATCGAGACTCAATCGCTCGCTCACACTCGCGGAAAAGATCCTGTTCGGACACGTGGATGATCCCACGAATCAAGAGCTTAATGCCGGTAAGAGTTTTCTGCGCTTACGCGTCGATCGCGTGATCATGCAAGATGCAACCGCGCAAATGGCGATACTCCAATTCATGCAAGCTGATCGCCATCAGACGGCCGTCCCCTCTTCCGTACACTGCGATCATCTTATTCAGGCGTATCAAGGTGCGATCATCGATCTCGAACGTGCAGTAGACACGAACGTTGAGGTCTACAATTTTCTGAAGACCGCTTCCGCTAAGTTCGGCATTGGCTTCTGGGGTCCGGGTTCGGGTATCATTCACCAAGTTGTGCTGGAGAATTATGCATTCCCCGGTGGCCTGATTATCGGCTCCGATTCACACACGCCGAACATGGGTGGACTTACGATGCTCGCGATCGGTGTCGGTGGTGCGGACGCTGTGGACGCGATGGCAGGGTTTGCGTGGGAAGTGTTACAGCCGAAGTTAATCGGTGTGAAGTTGACTGGCGAACTCTCAGGTTGGTGCGCTCCGAAGGATATTATTCTGCACGTAGCGGGTGCACTCACTGTTAAAGGTGGCACGAATCGTATCATTGAATATTTTGGCGAAGGCTGCAAGTCGCTAAGCACAACGGGTAAAGCCACTGTTACGAACATGGGTGCAGAGATCGGCGCTACCACTTCCGTCTTCCCGTACGATATGAATGCCGACGCATATCTCCGTGCGACTGATCGTGCCGGCATTGCAGACATTGCGAGCAAGTACAATCATCTATTGACTGCCGATGCTGACGTCGAAGCGCATCCGGAAAATTATTTCGATCAGATCATTGAGATCAATCTATCGGAGCTTGAGCCGCTAATCAACGGACCATTCACACCTGATCTCGTGCACACCGTTTCGCAACTCGCGGCTGATGCGATCGCAAATAATTATCCGGACAAGATATCTGCAACACTTATCGGTAGTTGCACCAATTCGAGTTACGAAGATATTTCTCGCGCTGCAGCGATCGCCGAGCAAGCCCGCGCACATGGTGGCAAGATTCAAACACCGCTTCTCATCACACCAGGCTCCGCACAGGTGCATGAGACGATTAAACGTGACGGACAGCTTGCAAGTCTCGAAGCTATCGGCGCAGAAGTGATGGCGAATGCATGTGGGCCGTGTATCGGCCAATGGAAACGCGACGACACAAAGAAGGGTGAGCGCAATACGATTATTAATTCGTATAATCGAAATTTTCCGGGTCGCAACGATGCAAATCCGGAAACACTTTCGTTTGTTGCCAGTCCGGAAGTTGTACTGGCCTATAGTCTAGCCGGATCACTTTCGATCAATCCGCTGAAAGATGAACTCACCGGTGCGGATGGCAAGAAGTATCGACTCGTGGCACCGCCGAAAGTAGACGCACTACCGAAGAATGGCTACATCGGTCGAAGAGTTGGGTACGTACCACCTGCTGAAGATCCGGGAACGGTCAGCGTGAGTGTACCTGCCGGCAGCGATCGTTTGCAGATACTCGAGCCGTTCGAACCGATCGTCGATAGCGAGACCGCGCACATGCCGGTGCTCATCAAGACGAAAGGCAAGACCACCACCGATCACATTTCCCCTGCGGGTCCGTGGTTAAAGTATCGCGGACATCTCGATAAGATTTCTGACAACATGCTCACCGGTGCGGTAAACGCATGGACGGGCAATGCCGGAACAACGAATAATATTTACACAGGCGAAAAGAACATTAGCGTTCCACAAGTTGCACGTGACTACAAGGCCCGTGGAAAACGTTGGGTGATCATCGGCGATGAGAACTACGGTGAAGGTTCAAGTCGTGAGCACGCTGCAATGAGCCCGAGGTATCTCGGCTGCATTTCCGTCATCGCACGTTCGTTCGCGCGTATTCACGAATCGAACCTCAAGAAGCAGGGAATACTTCCGCTTACGTTCATCAACTCTGCCGACTACGACAAGATCCGCGAAGGTGACACGATCTCGATGGAATATCTTCGCGAGCTCGATCCCGTTCGAACGGTGAATGCAAGCATAGAGCACACTGACGGAACCGTTGAGATCATCACTTTGCAGCACACAATGAATATGGAGCACATCTCCTGGTTTCAAGCTGGCTCTGCGCTCAACTTCATTCGATTGCAGGAAGGCAAGCGAACCATTAAAGACGGAGCACTCGAAACCGCGCCTGTCTAACTTATAACGTGTCGAGTCCGTGCTGATTTTACATCAGCACGGACCTTTCTCCTCCATTCCTACTTCGCAAATATTCTACTAAGACATTCCCTCTTGTGATCTCAAAGTTTCAGCGTTGGTGGGTTGCGATCGTGTATGTCGGCATCACTTCGATCACCGGCGCCGGCTTCATGGCCGACACAGCAAAATACGCCGAGTCGATCGTGCCCGTAAGCGCCGAACGTGCGTCCGAGTTTTGGGATTTCGGTCACATTCTTTGGCGACCGCTCGGAAGAGTTTTATTCCACTTCACTTCCCCACTGCTCGAACATTTCGCCGGGCCGAGCCCAACTGCGCAAGTACTTTTTGCACTAATCTTTATCTCTTGGATTGCCGGATTCTTTTGTGTGCTACTGCTTTGGAATCTCATTCATCATCTTACCAATTCAACATGGACAGCGAACGGGATCACCGTGCTCTTCATAGTCTCGCACGCCTTTTTGAATTACGTTCACGCCGGCACATCGTATCCTCTCGGGCTTGCATTTTTATTATTAGCGTATAACCTTGTTCAGCGGGTCAATCAAAGCGCGCAAGGCAAATCGCAACGCACAGTGTGCATAATAGCAGCCGGCATTGCAACGAGTGCTGCAATCTCGATGTGGTTTCAATTCGCATGGGCGACACCGGCGCTGCTATTCTTCGCAATGATGCCGAAGCTCTCGTCAATAAGTAAGCCGCAAGAAGAGAGCTCGCAACGCTCACCACTAATCGTACGGCAGGGAGTGACACTCGTGATATCATCACTCTTTTCCATTGGATTGATCTACGCCGTCGTATTGATCTCACTCGGACTAACAACTCCGGCGAGCATTTTTGACTGGGTTCGATCCGCGAGCCACGGCACCGATAATATTCGCGGAGTTTCGAGAGTGATCTTTGGTCTGAGCCGATCCTACATTCACATGGGAGAAGATGGCTTGCTATTCAAACGCTTCTTATTGCATGACCCCTACAATCATGTTTCGCTTTTGGATCTTCTGCGATTGAGCTTATGGAAGCTTGCTTTTTTTTATGCAGGATTCATCTGGATCGCATGGAGACTCGCAACAAATCGCGATCTCCGCACTGCATTATTGTTTCTCATTCTCGGATGCCTGCCCTGTTTCATATTTGCGAGTCTATTCGACGGCTCCGCAATCGAGCGCTACTTCCCTATCTATCCGGCGCTGATGATCGGCCTTGCATTCGCGCTAACCGACTACGCAAGCCGCACGAGCTCCGCAATTGGATGGAAAAGCTCCCGCATACTGATACTCTTCATCGTGATCGTTGCAGTTTCAAACCTGACAGCAATCTCACAGCCACAGATCGCCGAACGTGAAGAGCAATTTGTCGTAGGCTTACAACGAGCACTTCTAACCTTGAAACCTGCGAGCCTCATTGTCATCAACGACAATAATGATATCGGCTCTTTCAAACGAGATTTTCCTCTCAACCCAATAAATCTAACGAGCGCTGTTACATCGTATACGCTCGTGGATGTGGGTGGAGCAAGAAGTGCCGTCTGGAGAGAACTCTTCGCCGACACAGTTCTAAAAACATGGAACAAAGACGGAGACGTTTGGTTGAGAAGTTCACTCCTCTTATCGAAACCTCTCGCAACGTCCACTTGGTCAGAGGGCAGCGACTACCGAGCGCATTGGAAAGACATTCACAACTTTTTCTTGAGCTACACGATAAACAACAACTCACAAGATTCGAATGGACTCGTTCTTTTTCCGAGAACTGGTGCGAATGAAACCCAGCTTCGCACGCTCCTTGCAAATGTCAAGGCACCACTCCCAATGACGAATTGATCGAACGTTTACGAACTTCAATACTTCAAAACTTTTCGACTGATCAAACCCGAGCTGGTAGTTAAAGCGATGGTGTAGGCGCCTACTTTCAGCTTTTGCAGGTCGAGAGTGATCGTTGTGGTACGTGGGTTCGCGAATTGCTCAACTACCTCGCCCAGAATATTTGTGATCGCAATGCTGATCAGATCTTTGGGAAGTTGGGAAATGGTAACAAAGTCTGTCGCAGGATTTGGCGATACGACGAGCGATGATGCCCTCGCTTCGTTATTCACAGCAAGCGAAGTCGGTGTGTACCGCTCATTCAAATTCAGAAACCCGCTCCCGTTACGGCCACCAAAAACATAGATACTATTTCCGAGAATACTTCCCGAAATCTCATGCCGCGCCGTGAACGTACCGGTTGTAGTCGGTGTGCTCCAGGCATTCGTGATCGGATCGAGCACTTCGACGGTATTCAGGTCAATGTAGTTCGGATTAACAAAGTGAATGCCCCCGAGCACATAGATCTTTCCATCGATCACACCAGAGCATATCGCGCCGCGTGCAGTGAATGTTCCGGTCGTCGTCGGAGTGCTCCATATATTTGTCGATGGATCAAATACTTCAGCGATATTCAGGTAGTTACCATCGTATCCACCTAGCACAAATATCTTTCCTTGCACCACACTTGAGGCAAGTCCGCGACGCGCAGTGAATGTTCCGGTTGTGACGGGAGTCGTCCAGGTACTTGTGGCTGCATCGAAGATTTCGAGTTTGTTGAGGTGAACCGTTTCATTGAAGCCACCCATCACATAAATTTTGTCACCGATCACGCTACAGCAAAGTTTCTCCCTCGCTGTGAACGTGCCGGATGTTGCTGGAGTGCTCCATGCATTGGTTGTAGGATCGAACATTTCAAACGTCGAAAGCGCTTTCACACCATCGTAACCGCCGATCGCGTAAATCTTGTCATTCACAACTCCAACACACAATCCACGACGCGGAGTAAATCTCCCGCTCGTCACAGGCCTCGACCAGCTGTTCAGCGCCGGATCAAAGACCTCCATCGTGTTAAGATATGCGGTTGTGTCATATCCGCCCAACACATAGATTCTTCCATCGATCACACAGGCCGCGGTCGAAGCCCTATGGGTAAAGCCGATACTCGACTCCGTTGCCCACGCTCCTGAATATTGCTGTGACAAAGGCAAACGCGTAGGGTTACTCACACTCTGCGCGCACGCAGAATGCGAAACCAAAACGCAAAAGATCAGCATCGCCAATATCCTCATACGATAAGCAACATAACTCCAAGGGGAAGGTTACAATCAAAGCTACGCTGTGAAGACGCGCCGAGGCACTAGCAGCTTGAAATACAAGCCGCCTCTCAGAGGCTATTGAATCCTAAAAGCAACCTACCGAGGGTTTCGTCCCATTGGGGGCAGACTTCACACTGGGCTGCGATTATGTCACTGCTCCGCGGCTGGGATAATAGAGTTGAGGTGTAGAAGGCAACCCCCCTCGAAATATTTTTAGAC
>JBDTCS010000069.1:0-4893 GCA_039923455.1 Kapaibacterium sp. (SeqCode)
GATGATACGCATCGTACAAGCACGGACGGATCAATTCCGTCATTCCTGTATCGACGATAACAAACTTTTTGAGACTGTTCGATTTTGTGTAGAGCACCGTTGCTAAAAGTGCGCACGCATTGGCGACGATAGCGCGTCCGGGTTCGAGAATGATCGCGAGTCCGCTCTTTTCCAATATTGGAAGCACGGCATGCACGAATTCTTCGAGCGATGGAACATACTCCGGTTCATCGTCCGCGTCATCGAGTGGAAGTAGGGGATTCTTCACGACGTTTTGATATAGAATACCCTGACCACCCCCGAAGTTCAAATGTTCGAGCGTAATTCCAGTTTCGCGTTTGAGCTTCGTGATGAACTTGATCGTCGAACGTGCAGCTTTGATGAACGGATCGAGCGAAGTGATTTGCGAACCGATGTGCACGTGAATTCCGACAACCTCCAGTGACGGATGGCTTTTAGCATAGACAAATGCTTCGACGGCCTTCTCCATCTCAATACCAAACTTGTTCTCCTTCAGGCCGGTCGAAATGTAGGGATGGCTCTTTGCATCCACGTCGGGATTGACACGAATCGAAACTTTTGCGCGAGTTCCGATGTGCTCGGCGATCTCGTTGATCACTTTTAATTCATCGAGGCTCTCGACGTTGAAGGCATGAATGCGTGCACGAAGTGCGAGCTCGATTTCGGGGTCCGTCTTTCCCGTGCCATCAAACGTGATCTTCTCCGGAGGGAAACCGGCAGCGAGCGCAACCATGAGTTCACCGGCGCTTACGACATCCACACCTGATCCTTCATTCGCAAGGAGCTTGAGAATTTCCAGATTCGTATTTGCTTTAGCAGCATAGGAAACGTAGTTGCCATTGCCGCCTGCGAGTGCGAGCGTTGAACTGAAGCTTCGGAAATTTTCAAGGATCTGTCGCTTCGAATAGACGTAAAGGGGAGTGCCGAATTCTTCGGCGAGATCTTTCAAACGAACATCCTCACAGAACAGCTCTTCGGATGCGACTTTCGGATCCTTGGTAGCTGCGAGAGAATGATATCGGAATTGGTGTTGATCTAAAACGTCTGCCATATTTATTTTCTCCTTTTCGTCTAGTATCTTGAGAGCGAAACATTTCACAACTCATAACGAAGTGCGTGGTACAATGCACACGCACTTCCCATCTTTACTCACTTCACGTTCTTACTCTATGATGTTGAACGTGAGATAAGGTTGAAGAACTTCCGGAATTTTTATTGTACCGTCACTTTGTAAATATGTTTCGAGCAGCGCGACCATGACTCGGCTTGTCGCGAGTCCAGAACCGTTGAGCGTATGCACGAATTCCGGTTTTGCTTTTGGCTCGCGGCGAAAACGAATGTTCGCACGGCGAGCCTGAAAATCTTCAAAGTTCGAACAACTCGAAGCCTCCAGAAATTTTCCTTCGACCGGAGCCCATACTTCCAGATCGTACGTCTTCGCGCTGGAAAAGCTTGTATCTCCTTGCGCGAGCAAAAGTCGGCGATAGGGGATTTGTAGCAACTCCAGTATGCGCTCAGCGTCTGCGGTTAATGTTTCGTGTTCTGCATAGGAATCTTCCGGCTGTACGAATTTGACAAGCTCTACTTTGTTAAATTCATGCACGCGCAAAAATCCGCGCGTGTCCTTGCCGTACGATCCCGCCTCGCGACGGAAGCATGCGCTGTAGCCGCAATACTTGATCGGCAATTGATCGGAGCTAAGCACTTCATCCCGATACATATTCGTGATCGGAACTTCAGCCGTTGGGATCGCATAGAGCTTGTCCTCCGGCATATAATAAACTTGGTCGCCGAACTTCGGAAGATTGCCGGTGCCACGGAGCGATTCGGCATTGACGAACATCGGTGGCATCACTTCTTCATAGCCGTGACTGCGGGTGTGCGTGTCAAGCATGAAGTTAATAAGCGCACGTTCAAGCTGTGCGCCTCTGCCCGTGTAGATCGCAAAGCCACCGGCTGCGATCTTCGCGCCGCGCTTAAAATCGAACAGATTATATTTCTCTGCAAGGCCGAGATGGTCGAGCCCTTCTTTTTTTGTAAAGTGCGAAGCACTACCATCGGGCGACCAACGCTTGACCTCGACGTTCGCTGTTGCGTCAGCACCTTCCGGTACACTTTCGTGTAGCGTGTTCGGAATACCATCAAGCAATAAGTTAAGCTTTTCTTCGAGCGTTCGAAGCGATTGATCAAGTCCTGCGATCTCATCGCTCACGATCTTCATTTCGGCTATGACATCGTCGGCCGCTTCTTTCGCGCGCTTGAGCCTTGCAACTTCTTCGGAGACTGTGTTGCGTTTGTTCTTGAGCGTCTCGACACGTTGAATAATAGCCCGTCGTGTTTGGTCGAGTTCTAAGACTTCGTCGATCACATCTTCCGAATGTTTGATCGCGATTGTTTTGCGAACTACGTCGCTATGTTCTCTGATAAACTTAATATCCAGCATGCAATTCTTTCCTGTTAAGCTACGCTTCTCTGTTAGGCTTTTCTACTGTGCTATTCGTAAATATATTGTTCGACCGGGTTTTCCAAGTCATGCATTCCTCGCGACATGACTTGCAAGCCTTCATCGACATTGGAAATGCGAAGTGAGAGATCTGTTTGGGCTTTTAGGCAAACAAATCCACTGCGCATTGGCCGCTCGGCACGAACTTCGGGCTTCGGCATATCTTCACTCAATACCGGCGTGATGAGTGAAGCGTTCAATCGAAAAGCTTTTGCAATTCGACCGGCAAATTGGAATCTTGAAAGCATCTCCGGACCGCCGATATGATAGAGTCCGGTCTTATGCCGCTCCGTCGCACGAACAATCGCGAGCGCGACATCATCGACGAGTGTCGGCGAACTATATAAATCTGTTGGCAACTCGATCGTCTTCTCAGCCTGCAATGCTTCCACTACTGCCAGCGCAAAATTCACATTCGCATGTTCGGCTGCTCCGTAAAGCAAGCATGTCCGGATGATCGTGTGCTCTATGCCAGACGTACGAAGCACGTTCTCGCTTGCGAGTTTCGTGCGTCCGTAATAGTTTAGCGGATGCGCTGCATCGCTCTCTGAATAGGGAGCGCGGGTTCCATCGAACACGTAGTCGCTCGAAATTTGCACGATGCGTGCATCCACCTTGCGGGCAGATTCAGCGAGATGCTCGACAGCGCTAACATTTGTTTTCCAGGTTGTCTCTCTATCTCGCTCTGCGTTATCGACTTTTACATAGGCCGCGCAATTCACGATCACATCCGGCTTAACCGATTGCACGACTTCGCGCACGCTTGCCCGATCGGTAATATCCATCGGGTAGTATGCATGCACGCGTGGCTCTTCTTTGATGTCAGCGAAAAGCGTAGTCTGTTCGCGACCTGTCAGAACGAGTTCATAGTTTGACTCATCCAAAAACAAACGCACGGTGTGCTGTCCCAGGAATCCGTGGACTCCCGTGATCAGTACAAGTTCGTGTCGCCTGGCTTTGAGCAGCATCAATGACAATGAAATGAATTACGCTATGCAAAGATAACCCTATACAACGTGAAACGAGCGAGGCACAGTGCCTCGCTCGCTCTTTAGAAAGAGATTGACAAGGCTTGCTATTTCATCAATGACATCTTTTTCGAATCGACTCGGATACCATTGACTCGCAGAACATAACTGTATGCGCCACTTGACAGATTTGAGAGATCGATGGTTCGGGCATGTGTGCCTTTCGATTCAAATTTATCTGGTGATGAATAAACAGTGCGCCCGAGGGCATCAATAATGTCAAGACTCACAGCACCTTGTGTACCGAGCTCGTAGGGAATACTGGTTGTCGGATTGAACGGATTCGGATAATTTTGTCCGAGTTTGAAATCACCGGCTTGGACCACCGGTGCCGAAACTCCAAGAAATCCTTTCGGTCCATCAACCAAAGAAATTTTCAAAAGGCGCGCGGAAAGTCCGCTACCGTTATTGAGAATTGTCACCCAAACCGACTTGTAACCATCGCGTGGGTCGATCTCGACTCCACGAACATTGACCGATTGATGATTGTCATTCTGTATTAGCATCGAGCCAAGTTCCGTGCCGTCCGTCGTTGAGAGCCGCAGCAGATAGCTATCATACAACGTCGCATTCGCGTCCGTGCCCTGAAAATCAGTCCACGTATGTAGCAACTCGTCGGTGTTCGGATTGTAGGTCAAACAACGCGATCCGAACGGTGCGGTTCTGTCGGACAGCAACAATTCCGTGAACGTAAGCCCGGAGGTTGTTAAGCTCTGCCTGAAGATCGTGTTCAGATTCGAAGTCGCTTTGTTGCGATCAACAAGATAGATCGTATCTCCGCGAGTTAGAATACCGGTGCCGTAGCTGGCAGGTGAATTCGTGCTTTTGATAATCTGCCCGGTTGTCGTTACCTCATAGAATTTTGACGGAGGAGTTGAGTTAGCCTGATGAATGAAGAGATGCTTGCGCACCTTATCATACTTAATACCGGTGAGGTTTGCGTGCCCCGCGCCGAGATCGATCGAACCCAATTGCTGTCCGTTATCTGGGTCGAGTTTATAAATCTTTGTGTCGGTAGCTGAATAATCCGTTGCCCAGAGTACCTTATTATCCGGGTCATAGGCGACATCATACAAATAGAGTGGCTGTTCAACGATTTGACGAATCTTGCCTCCTGCGAGTCTTTGTTGTATTTGGAAGAGAGCCGAGACGACCGTATCCGAGGTATTCGAAACGCGAACAAGAGCGTTGTCGGTTGCCGGCCAATGCATATCGCTCATTCCATAGCTGGTACCCGATTGATTGGTAGCAAGGGTGATCCAAGTGCCACCACCTGTTAGGCTGAGCTCCACATTCACTGCTCCGGTAAATCCGCGCCAAGAAACTGTTGCAGGATCACCG
>JBDTCS010000070.1:0-3379 GCA_039923455.1 Kapaibacterium sp. (SeqCode)
GCCGCAAAAAAAGTAGTTTAAAACAGAGAAGGGTTGCTTTGCAGCAACCCTAATTCTCTAGTGCATTTTGTGGACCCAAGGAGAGTCGAACTCCTGACCTATTGAATGCAAATCAATCGCTCTACCAAGCTGAGCTATGGGCCCGTTGTCTATCCGTTTCTCGTTATCCGTTTCGAATCGGTTCAGCCACACAACCGCGGAGGTTGAATAGTAAATCCCGAATTCTACTACAAATCCCGTATTCTAAGACAGAATGAACAAAAATCTGTTTATTCACCGAAATGCAAAAACAGATTCGTGGGCCTAAGTGGAGTTGAACCACTGACCTCCCGCTTATCAGGCGGACGCTCTAACCAACTGAGCTATAGGCCCCAAAAATGAGAAACGCCTCGGGAAAGCGGGAATTCTACCCTTTCCTCCACCGAGGCGCGAAATTAACCGAAACCCTCGTTTTCCCGTTCCCTTTCACGAGATATTGCTCGCATGCGTCGGTTGCTCCGGAATTGTTGGTCCAGCACTGCACTACGTGCGAACGTCTGAATTGTCCTCGCTCAGTGCACTCACTCCCATCCTTGGCCGGAGCATAAGTATTTTTTGAGTAGCATTTTTTTACATTTGGAAAGACTTTCTTGTCACTTTGAGTCACATAATGGGTTGTATATTCTCTGTTAGCATTCAAATTCCTAAAGTGGAGATCCCGCTATGTCACGTTCCCATCGGTTCGCAATTGTGCTGAAGTCTCTCGTTGTCTCTCTCGTACTTCTCGTTTCTATAGGTGCGCAAGCTCAGGGTACGTTCTTAGTCTTCAACCCTGACGTTTCAAGTTTTCCAACCATTCGCGCAAAGTTCTTCGCGGTTGATCCGAACGGTAAGCCGTTTAATGGACTCGGTTCTTCGGATTTCAAAGTGACAGAGAACGGCCACGATCGATCTGTCAAGATCTCCAACTGTCCGGATATACGCCCGCTCGAACCGGTCACTGTTGGCATCATGATCAATACCTGGTCGTATGTTCCGATTGCGCAGCAAGGGACGGCTCGCCTGATAAATTTTTTGAGTATGCCTCCCAGCGAATGTGGCATCACAATGATGAACGTCTCGACTCCCGTCATCTTGCAAGACATTACGCAGCAACGCAAAAAAGTACTCGATGTTGTTCCGCAGATCGTCGGTGATCCGGCACTCGAAGTTCAGAAGATGTTCTATGATCCTGTTGCGGGTGGTGTACCGTTTGTTATCTCTCGACCCAATCGCAAAATTCTTGTGCTTATCACCGATATGCATTGCCCGCATTTCGAATTTGATGAGAAGCAGTTTTATGCAGACGCCGGCCGTTACAACATTAGTGCTTACACTGTCATACTCGGTTCGAATGATTACAACGGTCTCTTCACCAGACTTGCGGCCCGCACTGGTGGAAAGATTTGGGAGCGTGTTACAACAGCCGCACAAATCGATGATATCTTTTCGCAGATCGGTATAGAAGCGCAGCAAGGTTCACCCTGTGACATCGAGTGGCAGTCCACGGTTGCATGCGATTCGCTCCGAACGGCAAAGATCGATCTCGTACCTAAGAATATGACATCGACTGTGAGCTACACAGTCCCACCGATTGGCGTTGGGCATATGGAGATCAGTGCGACTACCTTGCTCTTCGGACCTGTGTTAGCGCCGGCGACAAAAGATATGACGGTCTCGATCACTGCTCGCAATGGTCCAATCACCGTAGCAAGTATCTCGAGTTCGGATCCGCATTTCACAATAATTTCCGGCGGAGCGCCCCCTTCGTTCACGATCAAGCAAGACGAGACTCGAACTCTCACACTACGATTTACTCCAACCGATTCCGCGTATGCGTTTGCGAAACTCGATATTCAAGATGATATGTGTACGACCGATGCGATCTATGCCTCGGGTGGTTTCCCTGGCAAGCGGCCAAACATTCCAACACTGAAGCTTGTCAAACCTAACGGCGGTGAAGTGTTTCTTGTCGGCTCAGATACGGTGATGCGATGGACTGGTGTCGCACCGGATCAAAAAGTGGATCTGTCATATAGCATAAATAGCGGCGTGACTTGGACAACAGTTGGTCAAAACCTAACCGGCTATAGTTATCCGTGGCATGTACCGAACACTCCGAGCTGGACGTGCCTGGCAAAAGTTACGGAGCCCGGTTCGAGTGATTCCTCGGTGATAATCCTGCACACGTGGCGATCCTACGACTCTTCAAGGTACGGCCGATCCGCCTACGCAAATTTTAGTCCCGATGGAAATCGACTATCGAGCACCGAAGGTGGTTACGGCGACGGTTCGGTTTGGGATATCCTTACGCAAGCGATTACCACCTCCGGACCTAGCTCGAATTACTCTGCAAGCACATGTAATTTCAGTCCCGATGGCACCAAACTGGTTACCGCATCGCATGATGGCACGGTACACACTTGGGATGCGAAGACAGGCGCAAACATTCTCACACTCGACGCTCAACTTGGTGTGGCCAACTCTGCACAATTCAGCAATGACGGTACTACGATCGTGAGTGCCTACTCCACCGGAATGTTGATCATTTGGGATGCCAACACCGGTACGCAACTGGCGAAGTACCCCTCCGATGCATCGGAAACGTACTACGCAAACTTTAGTCCGGATGGATCCAAAGTTGCGACAATTGGTGCCGAGAATGCCGTCAAGGTTTGGGACTGGAAGAACAGCCGACTGCTTCATTTCTTTCCACTGACATTTGGGGGGCGTTATGTCAACTATAGTCCTGATGGTTCAAAACTTATAGCACCTGACGCTAACGATGCGGTTATTCTCGATGAAGTGACTGGCACGCTCATCAGAAGATTCAGTGGGCACACGGGCACCGTGACAATGGCGAACTTCAGCTACGATGGTGCGATGATCGTGACTGCGAGCACAGACCAGCGCGCCCTCGTTTGGGATGCAACGAAAGGACAGATCATCAAGACACTCGCTGGTCATGGTAACACTGTCGGATCCGCGTTTTTTAGTCCGGACGGAAGAAGAGTCGTCACGGCAGTCGATGATAGCACCATTCGAATTTGGACTCTAAACGATCTGCCATTTCAGGAAGATCAATCGGATAGTCTATGGGCGATCGTTGCGCCGACGATTAATCTTACGACTCTCGATATTGATATGCATACTGTCGCAGTTGGAAAGATTAAAGATTCGGTTGTGACCGCAACGCTTTGCAACACGAGTACTTTATGGCCTCTGCATGTGCTTGGTATGGATGTCACGAGTGGCAATAGCACCGACTTTATGATTGTCAGCGGAGCTGGTGATTTTACGCTTGCTCCGGGTGAGTGTAGGAATGTTGTCTTCTCATTCGCACCGACTGCTGTCGGACCGG
>JBDTCS010000071.1:0-3855 GCA_039923455.1 Kapaibacterium sp. (SeqCode)
AGATAGCCGCTATGGTCGGCTACTTTTGTCAGGATCGATTGGATTGTTAGATGTACAGTCTCATCCATGATGGGCCGCATGGACGATTCCATTTTGCGCACCTCCTCCGGTGTGATCGCTTCGGGTACGCGAACCGATGCAACTACGGAAAAAAGGGAATCTTCATGAGTCAATGTCATCTCGTCAAGCGATGCTCCAGGGATTGTCAATAGCGCTGAACCGAGTGCAGCGCGCATTTTCGCTCGCTGCTGCTCATCGGCGATACGCCGTTCCAATACCACGCCGAGAAATATTGCTGTACCAATTACAAGGATGATCGTCGGAGAAAGCGATCGGATAACGGAACGCAAATCGACGTTTAGATTTTTCGGTGCATGCAACCGGAGTGCATAGAGGACGATCGAGTACGCGCACTGGATCGCGATGAAGTTGGTGAAAAAAAGAAGAAACGCTCCTCGTGCAAGAATCCAACTTCCATGCGAAGCCGCAATGGCGCAGCTTGCAAGTGGCGGCACAAGTGCTGTTGCGATTGCAACACCAATTATTGTTCCACCCGGTAGTTTTCGTCCGAGTGCATACGCACCGGCAGCGCCTCCGCCGAGCGCAATCATCAGATCGAATAAATTGGGATTCGTACGCGAGAGTAATTCCGGAGTGATCGGTGTCGAGCTATGCAACAAGCCTATCAATAACGAAACCCCGAGCACTTCCATCGCCCCAGTCATAATTGTGAAGAGCGAAATCAACAGTAGCTTCTTCTCGCCGGAGATAAGCGCAAGACCAATTCCCCTGATAGGACCAAGCAGAACAGCAATAACCATCGCCCCGATAACAACTGCCGGACTGTTCGCAAGCAGGCCGTAACTTGCAATTACGGCCGCGAACAGGTTCATCATGTAGAATTCAACCGTTGGGGCCGCTGCTCGTGTGATCTCGTTCCGGATTTCTTCGGCTGGATCGACCTCTGGCCTTTCTGCACCTGTATGGGATGCGTCTTCGGTGCTTGGGATTATACCGCTATCGTCCATAATAATATCTTAGGATCAGAGTTGTACTTCCCCAAACGCAGGAGCGCACGAATTCATTTTCTGTATCTGCCAAAGATGCTACTATTCCATTCCGAACAGAGGCGGTACTAAGATACAACCAGCACCCTCACTTCCAATCCAATGAAGGTCGGGAGCCGGACGAAGCGCAGTGCTGACGAAGCTTGAAGTTGATTTGCTTGTAGCTGAAAATGATGATAACGTCCACCAATATCGCTGCGATCGCTGTGATACCCATACGTCGAAGCGAGGAAAATTTAGACGAGCCGATTGAATGGTCAGTGCGTATCAAGTTTCAAAAGCTTTGCGTTGATGGCGACGATCACCGTGCTAAGTGACATCAAAACTGCGCCCATTGCCGGCGATAGGATGATCCCGACGCCGGACAACACTCCAGCGGCTAACGGTATTGCGACAATGTTATATCCAGCAGCCCACCAAAGGTTCTGCACCATTTTTTTATATGTCCCACGCGAAAGTTCGATGAGCGCGATCACATCGTTGAGATTATTCTTGACCAACACAATGTCCGCAGTTTCAATAGCGACGTCGGTACCGGCACCGATCGCGATTCCAATATCTGCCTGTGCAAGCGCAGGAGCATCGTTAACGCCATCACCCGTCATTGCCACAGAGAGTCCATGCGATTGTACTTCTTTCACCTTCAGTGCTTTGTCTTGTGGTAGCACTTCGGCAAAATAATCTTTAATTCCAAGTTCCGATGCAACAGCGGCAGCGACTTGTTTATTATCACCTGTAAGCATCATTGGCTCGATACCCATCGCTCGCAAACGGTCCAGCGCCTTCTTTGAATCGGGCCGCACTTTGTCGCCGAGTGCAATCGCACCCGCGATCGTATTTCCTGAAAGAACGAAGACCACTGTTTTTCCTTGCGTGAACAAGTCATCGATCTCCTTATTCGCGTAGGTCAAATTCTTTTCCTTCAAATATCCCGGACTTACGACCATGAGCGCTCTTCCGTTGACCTTTGCCTCTGCACCCTGACCCGGGATGGCTTTGAAATCATCAACAGAAAACTGTTGCTTTCCCGCCGCGGCAATAGCTTTTGCAAGTGGATGCTCCGATCGAGATTCGAGAGCAGCCGCGTAAGTAAGCAACTCTTCCTCCGTCGAAAAATCACCGGACAATCGGACAACCTTTACGATTCCGAATATTCCTTCGGTCAGTGTGCCCGTTTTATCGAGTATAATTGCCTGGATATTTCGTGCAACCTCGAACGCTGCGCGGTTGCGGATAAGCAGACCATTCTTCGCGGCGATCGAAGTTGAGATCGCAACGACGAGTGGCACAGCAAGTCCGAGCGCATGGGGACAGCAGATGACCATTACGGTAACCATCCGTTGAAGTGCGAATGTGAAGGAAGCACCGAGAGCAAATTTCCAGACGAGGAGTGTGGCGAGGCCTCCGAGTAGCGCTAGTGCCGTCAGCCAAGTCGCAGCGCGATTGGCCAAATCCTGTGTTTTCGATTTCGAGGCTTGCGCTTCCTTGACAAGTTTGATGACCTGCGACAAAAAAGTGTCGTCGCCTGTTTTGCCGACCTTTATCTGCACCGAGCCTTCGCCATTGATGGCACCACCTACGACCGAATCGCCCTCTTTTTTTGTAACGGGTTTCGACTCGCCGGTCAGCATCGATTCATTGACGGAACTCGATCCGCTTGTTACCTGTCCGTCAGCCGGAATTTTCTCGCCGGGTTTGACAAGAAGCACGTCGCCCGTCTTGACCGCCTCCAAAGGAACATCCTTGATCGCACCGTCTTGCATCAAATGCGCAACGGTTGGCATCAATCGCACAAGCTCTTCCAAGGCATTGGATGCACCCATGACCGATTTCATCTCGATCCAGTGACCGACAAGCATGATATCGATCAGCGTCGCCAACTCCCAGAAAAAATCCATCCCGGGAAGTCCGAAGACGGTGGCAGCACTGAAGAAATAGGCCGTGCTGATCGCAACCGCGATAAGCGTCATCATCCCCGGCGTGCGCTTCCGAATTTCAGAGACAAAGCCTGTCAGGAATGGCCAGCCACCATAGAAGAACACGAAAGTAGCAAGTGCAAAAAGAAGGTAGCTACTGCCTGCGAATGCGAAAGTCGAATGTAGTCCGAAGAAGCCTTGTATTGCCGGCGAGAGCAACAGCATGGGGAGCGTTACTCCGATGCTGATCCAAAACCTTCGTTTGAAATCTCCGATCATTGCGCTGTGATCATGTCCTCCATGCGCTTTCATGTTACTCTCCTTTCCACCCTTAGGAGAATCATGCTCGGAGTGATCCATCCCTTTCATGCCTCCCATTTCACCCTCATTTTTGGCTTCAGGCTTCTTGTCCTCAGGCTTTTTGTCTTCAGGCTTTTTGTCCTCGGGCTTTATGTCTTCAGGCTTTATGTCCTCAGGCTTTTTATCTTCAGGCTTTTTATCTTCAGGTTTTTTGTCTTCAGGCTTTATGTCCTCGGGCTTTTTGTCGTCAGGCTTTATGTCCTCGGGCTTTATGTCCTCGGGCTTTTTGTCCTCGGGCTTTTTGTCCTCAGGCTTTATGTCCCCAGGCTTTATGTCCTCGGGCTTCGTAACCATGGTCTTTGTATCGGGCTGTTCTGCGGGTTTTTCCGGTGGTGGATTAGGCGAAGACTCTGCAGGTGAAACAGTGGCTGGAGAAACCTGTGCAGGTAACGCAGTTGTGGGCAGAGGCACCGGTGTCACTGTGACTGATATAAGTAAGTTCGCGACGGGGATAGGAATAACTGTCTGAACTGTAGTGGAAGGAGCCGGTGGTGCAATGATCCCAGCTGTAG
>JBDTCS010000072.1:0-4323 GCA_039923455.1 Kapaibacterium sp. (SeqCode)
TCAGATACAATTGATCTGGGTCAAGCTTCGGACTAACGGTTGTCGTCCCGCCATTTTTATCTACTACTTGATAGCTATAAACATAACTGCTCATTTCTGTCAATCGTAATTCTGTGTATAGATCGAAAAAGCTATTGCCATCGTCCGGAGAATAGGCGAGCGGAAATTCGAGACCGATCGCACCGTAGAGTCCGAACGGTAGTGGTGGAGTCACCATTCGCTTGTATGCATTGTCCGGCGAGAGCGAATTCGTAACTTCTTCCTGATAGAGCGCAACAAGATACACGCCACCACCGGCACCAACATACACGCTTGGCATTCCTGCACCAAAACTGGAGCGCGCATTGAGGCCGAGTGTGATTGGTACAAATCCAGTCGAGCGTTTTGTACTTTGGAACGAGCCGTTCGGAAGCGGGTCATTCGTTGTGCCACCGGTGGAAAGATGGTATCCTGTCCCAGCCTCCAGTTCGAGCGCGACGATCGGCGTCTTGGCAAGACCCACATCAAACGAATCCGTATTCACAACCTCAATCGGCATGATCGGTATATCAAGCGCGAGGTTAAGCTTTACGCCTTCGCCTGTGCTCCAATACACTTCACTCGTGCCGTTGTATCCATAAAGTTGACGCGCACGTCCTATGCCCCATCCGGCGCCCATCTTTACACTAATCACAGTCGGAAGCCCTTCGAGTGGGGCTGCATCGTCGAATACATCCTGAGCGAACGCTCCGGCTGGTGCGAGTGCACTAAGTGCGTTTGCACCGAGTGCGAGGAGCAGGCTTGCCAGTAGCCAATATCTATGCGCGATTCTCATGCGTAGTACGTTTGTAAAAACAAAACAAGTCTAAATACTTTCACAATGTATTGTTCGACCTCGATGATGTGCGAGGAGGTCTGATTCCAATCGATACGTTCTGATTCCAATCGATACTTATAGTTTGCGTAGCCGAGCTTCGACACGCGAGCGGTATTCCGATTCCGGATACGAAGTCAGCAACCGCTGATACGCAGTTTTTGCACTTGCACGATTTCCCATTTTTTCATAGGATTCTCCGATCTTGAACGCGGCATCATCGCCTTTTACAGAATTCGGATAGAGCTGTTGCACTGTGCGAAAACTTTCGATAGCCTGTGCATAGCGTCCGAGTGCATAATTCGATTCGCCCTTCCAATATTCGTAGTTTGGGGCGTATTGCGATTGTGCATCGGTGCGTGTGAGTTCGTCAAAAGCTGCGAGCGCATCTTCGTATTGTCCATTGTTGAATTGTTGCAACGCTGCAGCGTAATGATCTGTCAACGCAGATCCAGACTGCGATGGAGCCCTGCTCGGCGGTTGCTGACCAGACGGTTGCCCCAACTGTTCTCCGGGTGGAGTTGGTGTTGACGGCGGCGGCGTCACAAGCGGCGAAGACACCGGCGGCGAATAAGTCGGCGGTGTATAAGTCGGCGGTGTATACGCAGGCGGCGTGTAACCGGTTGCCGAACGCGGGGGTGCAGTGTACGAACTTGGAGCGCTCAGTTGTTGGCGCTCGAGCATACTCTTCAATCGTGAGACCTCCAGTTCAAGCGAACGGATTCGTGAACGATCTTTCTCAAGCACTCCGGACATCGTATCGATCAGATCGACAAGATGGGATTGCACACGCACGAGCGAATCCATAAACTTAGTGTTTGTCGTGGAGGTCGAAGTGTTCTGTCGCGTATCGTTGCGACGCGTTTGTTGGGATGGGCGACAACCTACACCAGCCAAGATTGAACCGATAACAATCACAACTACCCACGCCACAGATTGCGCGACTCCCCGACGACGCAACCGAGATTCGATACCTATACCCCTGAACAAAAGCATCTCTGTATCCGTATTGATAAATTGTCTTTCCCCACGTTTTGGGTGGAGGAAAGAGACGAAATTCCGATCTGGGCGCTCTATCTTCGCCACAAGTTTGCGAAGCTGCTCGTTCTTCCAGCTTCTAATATATCCTAAAAAAGAGCCTACGCCCCAAAAATGGGGTAGTGGACACGGAGAAAGCAGAAAAGGATGCCTGGTAGTACACGCTCGTAAACGCACAACCGCTGTAATTCACAGAGTGCTGGTGAGGTCCCAGTGGCAGAACTACTTCCCGAATTGAGAACCGATTGGGGCGCGCCAAAAAAAACGCCGGAGCTGCTATCAAGGCATCCCCCGGCGTCAAGTTTCTCAATGCTTACACGGATTATTCCTGTTTGATCATCTTGATCGTCCTCGTTTCGCCATCGCCGAGAGCGATGCGGACGTAGTAGGCGCCAGTGGGATAGGCGCTTAAGTCGATCGGTATTTGGTGTTGCCCTGGTTCGAAGGAATGTCCCGAGCCATCGCCGATCAGCATTCTGCCAAGCTCATCATATACCTCAGCTTTTACGAATACCATTTTATCGAGATCGAATAGTAGGTTAGACTTCGATGTAATCGGATTCGTAGATAATCTGAAACTTGAAAGCGATGCAGCATACGGGGACTGCGATAAGCCAACCCCTAGGTGTAGGTTCAACAACGAATCGAGCCCGAGATCATGGATTGAGGGAAGCGTTGTATCGAGAGTTTGAGTAGTGTCATCGTGCCACGTCTGTAGTTGATCATCGCGCGTGCTCTTATAAATTCGCCGCAGACTCGCAGTATCACAACTAGTATGTTCCAGAAGCCACTTAATCACCGCGAGCCCACGATTTTCTGATCTCGAAAACGCCTGCTTGGCCGTATCTCCTGCGTATTTGAAGGTGCCGGCGATTGCTTCGACACATACGCAAAAGTATTCTGGGTCGGTTGTGTTTAAGTAGAGAACCGATTTGAGCCATTGCTGATACTTATAATAACTTGCTGTATCATTGAGCCACAGCCCCTGGGTAGCCTCATTCATATAATTAAAGGCGCGCCAGGATTGATAAAACTTCGGGCATGTTTCGATAAAATATTTCGCGGAATCATAACACTTCTGCCAAAGAAAATTGCTGCTATAAGAGTCTACGGCATTGATCAGGTGCTGGCATCCCGTAGGGACACTATCGGTGGCGGTTGGCTTACTATCTGCATGGTTAGCGATGTACCCCGTGCCAGACCCGCAGCTAATTCCAGAAAAGGTACTCGCACTGGTCAGAGCTTGTCCGACTGTTGCGGTGTAGCTAATCAGATTTGCATCGAGCGCTGAAGTCTTCGCGCTGCTCAGCGAATGCAGCGAAGGAAAAAGCATCGATATAAAAACTGCGACGGTCAGGAGTTGTGACATCTCGGTTCATGAGAGGAGTGGGCATAAGAACAGCCCACTCCGTATAGTTTTGTTATTGTAAATGTTGAAGCTTCAGGGTGCGGACTAAGCCGTGATTTGTGGAGAGCCTTGCGTAATAGACTCCGTTCGCCCAGTCCTTGCCGTCGATCTTGAATGATCGCGCGCCTGCTTCAAGTACGTTGCCGATTCCGTTATCGAAGACAACCCGCCCGAGCGCATCATAGATCTTGATTTGCATTAGTTCGCGGTCACCAAGTTCGAAGGCGATCTCTGTCTCTTTTGTGAACGGACTTATGGTCGCATGAAGGTTAGCGATATCAAAGCTTGCATGGGCACTCGCACTATGCTCTACCGGCCCAAGCAACACCTCAAGCCCAATGCTTTTGAGAGAAGGCAGTGTGGTGTCGAGCCTGTTTAGGTTGGTATCGCCTTTGGATGTGTCTGCCCATTGCTTATGTTGCAAAGCGCGAACGCTATTGTAGACCTGCGAAAACTCGCCAATAAAATGAGGGCATTTTGAGCTTTGCAGAATGTATTGCATAACTGCCAACTCCCCATTCATGTCCCAACCGCTGTTAGGAAAATACTTAAACGTGCCGGTTATCGCGAACGCATCTGCACAATACCAGTCTGAGTCAATTGTATTAAGATAGAGCACCGATTTAAGCCATTCGCGATATTCGAGATAACGCAAAATGCTACCGCCTCGACTTTGATTCGCAAAATTCAGGTCACCAAATTCACCCCATGCTCCGTTGAGCAGAGCACAGTGCTCCATATATACTCGCCCAGTATCATAAGCCGTTTGGAAGTAACTATTGGTTATCAAGCCGCTGGTTTTTTCCTGCAATCTAGTGCACTCATCGGTATCTGTTGAGAGGATCGATTGATCCGAGTTTTTACCGTGCGCTATCGGACTAATGAACCCGCCGCTGCACGACACAGAAGCAGCAAAGGGACAGGCGAAGTACGAGGTTCTATTCGGATCTGACGCAGAGCGCGTGTAGCTCGGAGTATTCACTGAATGCAGCGAAGGAAAAAGCATCGAAACGAAAACTGCGAC
>JBDTCS010000073.1:0-1687 GCA_039923455.1 Kapaibacterium sp. (SeqCode)
CACGTTCCAGCGAAGAGGTGGTCACCCATTTCTGCGAAGGAAGTGACGTTCACCTGAAATCCGCCGGTTTGTACCCACTGTGCACATACCCGGCTGCTCGGAACAATCTGCAGGACAAACGAAGCAAATACGAGGGTCAAAAGAAAAGAGATATTTGATTTCATGTTTCTCCTAAATCGATCGATGAATTTTTGTGGCGAAAAGCGCAATGCATAGATTTCGCTTCATTAGGTCACTGTTGTTTTTCATAAGAGAAAGTGCCGGTCACATATCCGACTCGTGTTGTATCGTCCTTATAATGCCATCGCAGTTCGAACGATCCGGCGATTTTGGAATACAGAGTTGCCTCTGTGAAAGTGAAAACTTGTTTGTCGATCGTTCTCGATTGTTGTTCATCACTGGCATCAGTAGTCTGACGAATTTGAATTTGATTGCCGTCACGGGTACGATCCTTGGCCCATTGAGAATACCCAGACAATCCATAGCCACCTGTTTCGCTTACCGAATGGAAAGAAAACCGGTCTACATGAGTAGTCTGGTTGAACGGGCCCCACCATTGAGTGCTAGTGTAAGGGGAGTAGTCGGCATCCAATGTGGTATCATTGAAGGAGAACGGAGTGCCATAGATCGCACCCGAAGCGTGCAGAACGCTTTTAACGCGTCTGGAAGGGCTCTCTGTCGGCGAGCTGCACCCGCACAAAGTGATCGCTGTAAGCACCGCGATTTGCAATGGAGCGAAACGAATAAACGTGCGTGATGTCATGTCCTTTTATTCAAAAATATGATCGACTAAATGCTGGTGCAAACATAGCTGTAAGGATGCACCGAATTGCCACGAATATGTCGGAAAGTTGTCAAAGAATTGTCATGACATCTCGTGATCACTTTGCAACTACGATCGGCGATCGCATCATCTTGTCCCCTACTTTTACCACGCACACATAAGCACCTGAGATAGCGTTGCCTGCATCCCAACTGAAAGAATGGTCTCCAGCTTCCAACTCCCCATTAAAGAGGGTGGCAACTTCCTGACCGAGGAGATTCGCAATAGTAACCTGGGCAACGCAGCGATTGGCAGATGAAAAGGTGATCGTTGTCGAATGCGAAGCAGGATTTGGATAGCTTCGAATGCTCGGGGATTTGTTCTGCATCTTTGATACGCCACTTACGGCTCCCATTTCTGCTAAAGGTCTTCTGTAAATGTTACTGGATGTCGAGGCGATCGCGTATTGCGAAGTAAGCGCCAGCGAGAGAATCCCATTGGAGGTGGAATCGAAGCCGATGCTCTCATCTTTCCAGTTCGAAGCCCCAAGTGCTTGGAGGACAACTGCACTTCCCTTTAGATAGAAATATCCTCCTGAGAGCACAACGCGTTCATTCACGGCAATCTCTGCTCCGGCGTTACCCGGATCAGCCGCCCAGTGTTCTCCATTATCAGAACTGAAGAACACGCGTCCTTCCGCAACGACGTACAGTGCTCCGGGAACACCTGTAACACTAACGATCGAAGGAGGAAGACCGACATTGATTGCTCTCCAAGTCTTGCCCACATCGTCGCTGCGATATGGTCCATTATAGAACGTCGCATAAAGTTGGCTTCCGATTTGGACGATGTTCTGAATACTGTCGATTGGAAGGTTGAGGTTTAGGGGATTCCACGTTTTGCCATAATCATTGCTTACGAGTG